>NZ_JAFCJI010000006.1 GCF_018131105.1 Bradyrhizobium manausense
CCGACGGTACGCCGCGCAAGCTGCTCGATGTCAGCAGGCTCGACAAGCTCGGCTGGCGCGCGACGACGTCGCTTCGGGACGGCCTGCAGCGCGCCTACGAGGCGTATCGCCGATCGGCCGAACAGTCCTGAGTCGGAATAGCGGGATGCTTATCGCTCGTCCGCAATCACCTTGCCGTCGTTCGGCAGCGCGCCCGGGCTGACCAGCTCGACCGCGCCGCCGAGTTTCGTCACGGCGCGCAGTGTGCTCGCGATCTCGTCACGCAGCGCATCGCTGGCGGCTGCTGCTTCCGCCTTCAGCGTCATCGCATCGGCCTCGCCCTGGCGGGTGACGACGAGCCGCAGTCGGCCGAGCGCGGGATGGCGCTTGCCGATCTCGGCGACCTGTTCGGGGCGGACGAACATGCCCTTGACCTTGGTGGTCTGGTCGGCACGGCCCATCCAGCCCTTGATGCGCATGTTGGTGCGGCCGCATTTGCTGGGGCCGGGCAGCGCTGCCGTGAGGTCGCCGAGCGCGAGCCGGATCCAGGGATGGTGCGGATCGAGCGAGGTCACCACGATCTCGCCGACGTCGCCCGGCACCACCGGGTCGCCGGTGCCAGGCTTGACGATCTCCATGATCAGATCCTCGGTCACGACCATGCCATCGCGCGCCTCGGTCTCGAACGCGATGAGGCCGAGATCGGCGGTGCCGAACGCCTGGTAGGCATCGATGCCGCGCGCCTTGATCTCGGCCTGGAGCGAGGGCGGGAACGCCGCGCCCGAAACCAGCGCGCGCTTGATCGAGGAGACGTCGCGGCCCGCTGTCGCGGCGGCATCGAGCAGGATCTTCAGGAAATCCGGTGTGCCGCTATAGCCGACCGGACGGTAGGCTTCGATCAGCTCGAACTGCTGTTCGGTATTGCCGGGGCCTGCCGGGATCACCGCGCAGCCCAGCGCGCGCGCCGAGGCATCGAAGATGAAGCCGCCGGGGGTGAGGTGGTAGCTGAAGGTATTGAGCACGATGTCGTCGGGACGGAACCCGGCCGCGAACAGGGCACGTGCGCCGCGCCAGGGATCGGCCTGGCGTCCCTCCGGCTCGAAGATCGGGCCCGGCGAGGTGAAGAGGCGAGCGAACGAACCGGGAGCAGCTGCCACGAAGCCGCCGAAGGGCGCCGAGGCTTTGTGCAGGGCCGGCAGTTCCGACTTGCGTAGCACCGGAAGGCCCGTCAGCGCCGTCCTGGACGTCATCGAGGCCGGATCGATCCCCTTCAGCCGCTCGGCATAGGCCGGCGCCCTCATCGCGCAGCGCAGCACGTCCGGCAGGCGGGCGAACAGGTCGGCCTCGCGCGCCGCTTGCTCGCGCGTCTCGAGGGCGTCGTAATGGGCGGTCATGGCAGTTCTTTCATGGCAGTTCTTTCATGACAGGTCTTTCCGGGTTGGCATCCGTTGCGCGCCGCCGCCTGCATGGGTATCAGACGGCCACTGGCGGACCGTGGAGAGGACGCAATGGCGGACGAGAACATCATTCAGGCGGACGAGACGACTGGCGTCGTCGCGCGCCTGAAGGCCCGCATGATCGAGGATGCGTTCCCGCTGTGGTCCAGCGTCGGCTGGGACAGCGCCTCGGGCGGCTTCATCGACCGGCTGCATCGTGACGGCACCGCCGATACGGCCGCGCCGCGGCGCGTGTTCGTGCAGGCGCGCCAGATCTGGTGCTACGCCAAGGCGGCGCAGATGGGCTGGTATCCGCAAGGGCGTGCCATCGCGTTGAAGGGGCTCGAGCATCTGCTCGCCAAAGCGAAGGCGCCCGACGGCAAGCCCGGCTATGTGCACCGGCTGACGCCTGACGGCGCCGCGCTGGATTCGCGGCGCGACGCCTACGACCACGCCTTCATCCTGTCCGCACTGGCGACGGTCTACGCGCTCGACCAGGACGCGCAGATCCGCGGCGAGATCGATGCGCTGCTCGCCTTCCTCGACGGTCATCTGCGTTCGCCGCACGGCGGCGTGCATGAAAGCCTGCCGGTGTCGCTGCCGCGCCGGCAGAATCCGCACATGCATCTGTTCGAGGCGATGATCGCCTGTTTCGACGCGACCCACGATTTGTCGTTCCAGAACCGCGCCGGGGAATTCTTTGCGCTGTTCCTCGCCAATCTCTACGACAAGCGGAAATGTGCCCTCGGCGAATATTTCGAGGAGGACTGGTCGAAGATCGAGCCGGTCAGCGTCGAGGCCGGTCACCAGGCGGAATGGGTCTGGCTGCTGAAAGGGTTCGAACGCATCACGGGCTGCCCGACCGGGACTCGGCGTGCCGAGCTGCTTGCGACCGCGCTGCGCCATCGCGACGCGGCCACCGGCTGTCTCGTCGACGAGGGCGACGATGCCGGCAACATCCGCCGCGCGACGCGCCGGCTGTGGCCGCAGACCGAGATCGCAAAAGCGTGGATTGCGCAGGCCGAATCCGGTGAGGCGGGCGCGGCGGAGGAGGCGCGGGCGGCGCTGGTGCGGCTCGAACGGCATTACCTCAGCCATCCCGTGCGGGGCGGCTGGTACGACCAGTTCGACAGCGACGGCAAATCGCTGATCGACACCATTCCTGCGTCGTCGTTCTATCATGTTCTCTGTGCGGTCACGGAAGCGGAGCAGGTTCTTGAAAATTAAAGCCACCGCTTGCGCCGCTTGAAGCTCTTGAGATTCTTGAAGCTCTTGCGCTGGTCGCCGGCGCCGCCGAGGTAGAATTCCTTGACGTCCTCGTTGTCGCGCAGTTCGTCCGCGGTGCCGTCGAGCACGACCTTGCCCTGCTCCATGATGTAGCCGTGGCTTGCCACCGACAGTGCGGCGCGCGCGTTCTGCTCGACCAGCAGGATGGTGACGCCGAGGTCTCGGTTGATCTTCTGGATGATCGAGAACACCTCCTTCACCAGCAGCGGCGACAGGCCCATCGACGGCTCGTCCATCAAGATCATCTTCGGACGCGCCATCAGCGCGCGGCCGATCGCGAGCATCTGCTGCTCGCCGCCGGAGAGATAGCCGGCGAGGCCCGTGCGCTCCTTCAGGCGCGGGAAATAGTTGAAGACCATGTCGAGATCGGCGTCGACCTCGCGGTCTTTGCGGGTGAAAGCACCGAGCCTGAGGTTTTCCAGCGACGTCATGTCGGCGACGATGCGGCGACCCTCCATTACCTGGAAGATGCCGCGGCGGACGATCTTGTCAGGATCGATACCGGCGATCGGCTCGCCCTCGAACAGGATCTCGCCACGCGTGACCTCGCCGTCCTCGGTCTTGAGCAGCCCCGAGATCGCCTTCAGCGTGGTCGACTTGCCGGCGCCGTTGGCCCCGAGCAGCGCCACGATCGCGCCCTTGGGCACGTCAAGGCTGAGGCCGCGCAGCACCAGGATGACGTCGTCATAGACGACCTCGATGTTGCGCACGGCGAGGAGGGGGGCGGGGGCCACGGCAGTGGGCTTGGCGCGGGATGCTTCGAGGGTGTCGGTCATGCTTGATCAATCTCCGCCGTCGTCGCCCGGCTCGACCGGGCGATCCAGTATTCCAGAGACGCCTGAGATTTACTGAGAAGCCGTGGCGTACTGGATCCCCCGCTCCAGTGCGCGCTGGGCACAAGGCGGGGGATGACAGTTGTGTGTGAGGAAACAATTAGGCTCACCAGCCCAGCAGTTCCGGCTTGCGCGGCAGCTCGACGGTCTTGACCTTCTCGAGCTTGATCGTGCCCTTGGCCATGAGATCGTTGAGATCGCCGTCGGTCGCGCCTGTGATCTTGGTACGATAGAGGTCGACCTTCAGCGTGCCGCGATGGTCCTTGTCGGTCCAGGTCGAGGGATTGCAGACGCCCTCCATGCCAGCCGGCACCCAGTCCTTCTTCTGGTAGAAGCCCTTCGCGACGTTGTCGCCGGTGGCGCCGCCGTTCTTGACGGCCCAGTCGAGCGCCTCCTTCATGTACAGTGCCGAGCAAACGGCGGCGATGTAGTGCACGGGGCGATAGACCTTGCCGGTGGGGTCGGACATCTTGGATATCTCCATCACCGTCTTCATGCCGGGTGCATCGCCGCCCCAGCTCACTGCGGTGCGCAGCGGGAAGATCACGCCGTTGGCGGCATCGCCGGCCGTCTTGGCGGCGTTCTCATCCATGCCCCAGACGTTGCCCATGAACTGGATCTCGACGCCTGCGGTCTTGCAGGCCTTCATCACCGAGATGTTGGAAGCCGCGGTGTTGCCGAGATAGGCGTAGTTGGCGCCCGACGATTTCAGGCTCAGGCACTGTGCGCTGTAGTCACCCGGTGCGAGCGCGAACACCAGCGGCGGCAGCACCTCGAAGCCGAGTTCCTGCGCCATGGCTTCGCCGGCGGCCTTCGGCGCGTTCGGATAGGGATGGTTGGCGCCCATGTGCACGAATTTCGGCTTGCCGGGCTTGCCCTTGGCCTTCCAGTCCTCGGCCGCCCAGATCAGCATCGCGCGCAGCGAGTCCGAATAGCTCGGACCGTAGAAGAAATTGTAGGGAGCGGGCTTCGCCTTTCCGCTGACGCCTTCGGGATCGGTGAGTGCGGCCGCGTAGGAGCCGGAGAGATCAGGGATCTTGTCCTGGGCGAGGAAGCCGGTCAGCGCCTCGGTATCCGCGGTGCCCCAGCCCATGATGGCCGCGACTTTGCTGTCGGGAGCGGACCACTTCTTGTAAAGCGCGATCGCCTTCGGCACCTGATAGCCGTAATCGTTGGTGTCGACGTTGAGCTGCTTGCCGCCGACGCCGCCGTTCTTGTTGACCCAGGCAAACGTGTCGGCGACCGCCTGGCCGTAGGGCGTGCCGACGTCGGAGGTGCCGCCGGAATAATCGGCGAGATGGCCGATCGCGATCTGCGCCTGCGCGCTGGCCGAGAATGTGGCGATCGCAATCGCGAGCGATGCGGTGCTCAAAAGGGCCTTCATCTTCATGGGTCGGTTCCTCCGGTTTATTGTTTAAGTGCAGTTGCCGCGCTCAGTGCGAGAACGGGTAGAGCTTCCAGTATGCCTTGATCTGTCGCCAGCGATGCGCAAGGCCATCAGGCTCGAACATCAGGAATGCGATGATGATCAGTCCGATGGTGATCTCTCGCAGGAAGGTGATGTTGTTGTTGAGTGCCAGCGCCTTGTCGATCGCGCCGCCCTTCAGGTACAGGCTGAGCAATTCGATCGATTCCGGCAGCAACACCACGAAGGCCGTGCCCATCAGCGTGCCCATGATCGAGCCGGTGCCGCCGATGATGATCATGGCGAGGAACAGGATCGAGCGCTCGATGCCGAAACCCTCCTGCGAGACCACGAGCTGGTAGTGCGCATAAAGCGCGCCGGCGATGCCGGCGAAGAAGGCGGCGAGCCCGAACGACAGCGTGCGGTATTTGGTCAGATTGATGCCCATGATCTCGGCGGAGAGATAATGGTCGCGGATCGCCACCAGCGCACGACCGTCGCGCGTGCGCATCAGATTGGTGACGAGGATGTAGCTCGCCAGCACATAGGCCAGCACGACATAGAAATACTGCCGGTCGCCGCGCAGCGTGTAGCCGAAGATCGAGAACGGATTTGCGCTGGCGGGCACCGATCCGCCGGAAAACCATTCGGCGCGCGAGAAGAAGTCGAGCAGGATATATTGCGCGGCGAGCGTGGCGATGACGAGGTAGAGACCCTTGAGCCGCGCCGCCGGGATGCCGAAGATCAACCCGACCAGCGCGGTGACGACACCCGCGAGCGGGATCGCGAAGAACACCGGGATCGGTGCGTTGTTGGAGATGTAGGCGGAGGAGAAGGCGCCGAGCAGGAAGAAGGCAGCGTGGCCGATCGAGATCTGGCCGGTGAAACCGACCAGGATGTTCAGCCCCAGCGCCGCGATCGAGAAAATGCCGATCTGGATCAAAATGCTGAGCCAGTATCCTCCGAGGACTTGCGGCACAAGGCAGAGCAGCAGCACGCCGGCAATTGCGAAGTTGCGGCTGGTCGTGGTCGGGAAGATCGTGGTGTCGGCCGCATAGGAGGTGCGGAAATCACCAGCAGGGATGAGGGCAGGGCCGGCCATGGGTCAGATCCGCTCGATGTCGTGGGTGCCGAACAGGCCGTAGGGCTTGATCATCAGCACGATGATGAGGACGTAGAACGGCGCGATCTCGTAGAGATTGCCCCAGTGCAGATACTCGCTGTCGACATATTGCGCGACGTTCTCGAGCAGGCCGATGATGATGCCGCCGAGCACGGCGCCGCCGACGGAATCGAGCCCGCCGAGGATCGCCGCCGGAAACACCTTGATGCCGTAGGCGGCGAGGCCCGAGGACACGCCGTTGACCACGGCGACCACCACGCCCGCGACTGCCGAGACAGTCGCCGAGATCGCCCACGCCATCGCAAAAACACTCTTCACGGAAATGCCGAGCGACTGCGCCACCTGCTGGTTGAATGCGGTGGCACGCATCGCGAGGCCGTATTTCGAGGCGCGAAAGAACCAGGCCATGCCGATCATCATCGCGACCGAAACCACGAGGCTCATGACATAGACGGTCTGGATCTGGAGCCCGAACAGTCCGACGGACTGGCTCTCGAACACGCGCGGGAACGGCTGCGGATTGACGCCGAACATCCATTTCAGCGTCGCCTGGAGCACGGTGGAGAGGCCGATCGTCACCATGATCACGGAAATGATGGGCTCACCGATCATCGGCCTGAGGATCAGGACCTGGATCGCGATGCCGAACACGAACATGAACACCAGCGTCATCGGCATGCCGATCCAGAACGGCACCTGGTACTTTGCGAGCAGCGCCCAGCACACCCAGGCGCCGACCAGCAGTAACTCGCCTTGCGCGAAATTGACGACCTGCGTCGCCTTGTAGATCAGCACAAACGACATCGCGACCACGCCGTAGAGCGTGCCGACCACGAGGCCGTTGACCAGAAGCTGGATGAGGAAAGCGGTGTTCATGCTGGTTCCGTGTTATCTTCGCCTCTCCCCGCTTGCGGGGAGAGGCCGACGCGCGGAACGCGCGGCGGGTGAGGGGGAGTCTCCGCATGCGAGGTGCTGATGAATCCAAGACCGAGCGCGCCAGACACTTGCGAACGGCGTTGACGGATGCGGAAGGAAAACTCTGGTATCGCTTGCGCGCCCGCAGGCTGGGCGGATACAAATTCGTTCGGCAGGAGCCGATCGGCCCATACACGGTCGACTTTATTTGCCGCGAGGCGCGGTTGATCGTCGAGGTCGATGGTGGCCAGCACGCCGACAGCCGGCGCGACGCCGTGCGCGACAAATGGCTGGCCGATCGAAACTATCGGATACTGCGGTTCTGGAACAACGATGTGTTGAGCAATCCGGTCGGCGTTCTCGAAATGATTGTCACCTCCCTTGCGGAGGCTCCCCCTCACCCGGATCGCTGACGCGCTCCGGCCTCTCCCCGCAAGCGGGGAGAGGCGAAGGGCAGCATCGTCCGCGACGAACACCTGTTTCACTCCGCAGCCTCCGCCATGGGGCCTTGTCCGCCGAGGTCCACCACGCGCAGCGTCGTGCGCACGCGCTGTGTGGTGCCGTCCTGGAAGCGGATCACGGTGTCGACGGGGATGTCGGCATCGCCGCGGTAGATGGCGTCGATGATTCCGGCGTATTTCTCGTTGATGACGCCGCGGCGCACCTTTCTCGTGCGGGTGAGCTCGCCGTCGTCGGCGTCGAGCTCCTTGTAGAGCAGCAGGAAGCGCGAGATGCGCTGTGCCGGCGGCAGCGTGGCGTTGACGGTCTCGACCTCCTTCTGCAGCAGCCTGTAGACCTCGGGCCGGGAGGCAAGGTCGCTGTAGGTCGTGAACGAGAGCCGGTTCTTCTCCGCCCATTTCGAGATGATGGAATAGCGGATGCAGATCATCGCCGCGAGCGCATCGCGGCCGGCGCCGAGCACCACGGCCTCCGCGATATAGGGCGAGAATTTCAGCTTGTTCTCGATGAATTGCGGCGAGAAGCGCTCGCCGCGCGAGGTCTCGGCGAGATCCTTGATCCGGTCGATGACGACGAGTTGCTTGTTGTCGTTGAAATAGCCGGCATCGCCCGACAGCATCCAGCCGTCCCTGATGTCGGCGATGCTTGCTTCCGGGTTCTTGTAATAGCCGAGGAACATGTTGGGATGCCGCACCACGATCTCGCCGACGCCGTGGACGTCGGCATTGTCGATGCGGATCTCGACGCTGTCGGCCATCGGCACGCCTGTCGTGTCAGGATCGACCTTCCCCTCGGGATGCAGCGTGTAGGCGCCAAGCAGTTCAGTCTGGCCGTAGAGCGTGCGCAGCGGCACGCCCATGGCCTGGAAGAACTTGAAGGTCTCGGGACCCAACGCCGCGCCACCGGTGGCGGCCGAGCGCAGGCGGGTGAAGCCGAGGCGGTCGCGCAGCGCGCGGAACAGGACCGCATCGGCAAAGCCGGAGCGCTTGCCTTCGGCGAGCGCGGCGAGGCCCGACTTCATCCCGATGTCGAAGAGGCGCTGCTTGAAGGGCGTCGCATCCATCACCTTGGCGCGGACGTCGGCGGCGATGGATTCCCAGACGCGCGGGGCGAAGAGCACGAAGGTCGGCGCGATTTCGCGCAGATCGTTCATCATCGTATCGGGCTCTTCGACGAAGTTGATCTTCATCCGGCACAGCAGGCCTTTGCCGAGCACGTAGACCTGCTCCATGATCCAGGGCAGCGGCAGCACTGAAACGTATTCGTCGTCCGGGCCTTTCGGATCGAAGGCGAGATAAGTGGCGCAATGGCCGAGCACGCGGCCGGCAGCGAGCATCGCGAGCTTCGGGTGCGAGGTGGTGCCCGACGTCGTGCAGAGGATAGCAACGTCCTCGCCCTTGGTGGCATCGACGAGCCGATCGTAGAGCTCTGGCTCGCGCGCTGCCCGGGCACGGCCGAGCTCGGCAAATTTTTCCGCCGACATCAGGCGCGGATCGTCATATTTCCGCATGCCGCGCGGATCGGAATAGATGATGTGCCTGAGATCAGGCACGCGCTCGGCCAGCGCCAGCAGCTTGTCGACCTGCTCCTCGTCCTCGGCGAACACGAGCTGCGCTTCGCCGTAATTGAGGAGATAGGAGGCCTCTTCATCCAGCACGTCGCGATAGAGCCCGAGGCTCATTCCGCCGATCGCGTGGGCGGCCACTTCCGCCGCAACCCAATCCGGCCGGTTATCGCCGATGATGCCGATGACGTCGCCGCGGCCGAGCCCGAGCTCGATCAGGCCGAGCGCGAAGTCGCGCACGCGGGTCTGGTAGTCGTTCCAGGTGAACGGACGCCAGAGGCCGAGATCCTTTTCGCGCAGCGCGATCTCGTTGCCATGCTCCTTCGCATTGAGCCGGAGCATCTTCGGATAGGTGTCGGCCTGGGCGACGCGCCCTGCGTAATCCATCATGCCGCGCTCTCCTGCGCCGGCGGAGCATCGTCAGGATCGACCAGCGCTTCGTCTTCTTCACCGAGATAGGCGCGCCGGACGTGGGGATCCGCGAGCACGGCGGCGGGGTCGCCCTCGGCGATCTTGCGGCCGAAATCCAGCACCATGACGCGGTGGGAAATGTCCATCACCACGCCCATGTCGTGCTCGATCATGACCACCGTCATGCCGAACTCCTCGTTGAGGTCGACGATGTAGCGGGCCATGTCTTCCTTCTCTTCGAAGTTCATGCCGGCCATCGGCTCGTCGAGGAGGATGAGGCGCGGCTCCAGCGCCATGGCGCGGGCGAGCTCGACGCGCTTGCGCAGGCCATAGGGGAGGGTGCCGGCGGTCGCCTTGCGCACCGATTGGAGATCGAGGAAGTCGATGATCTCTTCGACCTTGCGGCGGTGTTCGAGCTCTTCCTTGCGCGCGCCGGTGAGCCAGTACAGCGATCCCGTGAGGAAGTTGTTCGTCAGCAGGTGATGGCGCCCGACCATGATGTTGTCGAGCACGCTCATATGGTGGAACAGCGCGAGATTCTGGAAGGTACGGCCGATGCCGAGCTTGGGACGCGCATTCGGCGTCAGGCCGGTGATGTCGCGGCCCTGGTAGAACAGCTGGCCTTCGGTCGGCTTATAGCGGCCGGAAATGCAGTTCACGATCGAGGTCTTGCCGGCTCCGTTGGGACCGATGATCGAGAACAGCTCGCCCTCGTTGATGGCGAAGCTGACGTCCGTCAGCGCGCGAACGCCGCCGAATCGCAAGGACACGCCGCGCACTTCGAGACTGGTAGCCACCAAACAAATCCCTCCCGGTGATGGCGCGTTCAGCGGCGCTCTTCGTCGGTTCCTCCCGGGCGATCCTAGTACGGTCGTCCCGGTCAGGCCATGCAGCACATGGTCCCGGCGGGAGCCGCGCCGCTTTCCCTCCCGTTTGGGATCAAAAGCCGCATCGCCCGAGGTGGTCCTCAATAGGGGAAAGCGCTATTTTGAAATGTCTCCGGCCTGACAATTCTGCGACAAAGTTTTTGGGGCGGCTGCGGCCTCCATCTTTCGTCGGATGGTGGGCGGGAATGATTGTGTTGCGGTGCAACAGAAGGATGGAGTGACGAAACGGTGCGGCTGGCCTCTCGATCATGATTTCAGAGGATCAACTCAAGCGAGTCGCCGCCTGGTCGCGCGAGCTCACGCCAGCGGAGATCGAGGTCGCCCGCGCCGGGATCACGGAGCGGGCCTACGGCACCGGCGAGACCGTGTTCATGCGCGGTGACAAATTCGATTATTGGGCCGGCATGGTGAGCGGCTTGGCCCGCATGGGCGGCGTGTCACGCGACGGCAAGGAGACCAGCCTTGCCGGGCTCACGGCAGGCGCCTGGTTCGGCGAGGGCAGCGTGCTCAAGAACGAGCTGCGCCGCTACGATGTGGTCGCCCTGCGCGACAGCCGCGTCGCGTTGATGGAGCGCAGCGCCTTCATGTGGCTGTTCGAGAACAGCGTGGGCTTCAACCGCTTCCTGGTGCGCCAGCTCAACGAGCGGCTCGGCCAGTTCATCGGCATGCTCGAGGTCAACCGTACGCTGGATGCCACCGCCCGGCTGGCCCGGAGCATCGCCTCGCTGTTCAACCCGATCCTCTATCCGGAATCGACTGCACACCTGGAGATTACCCAGGAGGAGATCGGTGCGCTCTCCGGCATGTCGCGCCAGAATGCCAACCGCGCATTGAACCGGCTGGAGAAAGAGGGCCTGCTGCGGTTGGAATACGGCGGTGTCACGATCCTCAATGTCGAGCGGCTGCGCGGATACGGGGACTAGCGCGTTTTCGAGCGAAGTGGAGACCGGTTCGCGTTAAGAAAACGCGTCAAAACAAGAATCTAGAACCCGTTCCGATTCATCGGAGCGGGATTCTAGCGCGCGTTCGCGGGCGCGTGCACCGGCCAGAGGTCGGCGCGCCAGCGGATGGCGATGGCCAGCATCGCAACGAAGCCGGCAGCGGCGTAGAGCGACCCCGTCGCCGAATAGCCGATGAGGTCGATCAGGCTGCCGGCCGCGAGCAATCCGATCGGCAGGCCGTAGATCACCATCATCCGCACCCCCATCACGCGACCACGCAGATGTGCGCTGGCCGTCCGCATCAGGATCACCGCGGCCGAAATCATCGAGATGCTCTGCGCGATGCCGGCCAGCACGAGGCAGGCCATCGCGACCGGCATGGTCCTGATTTCGACGAACACCAGCAGCAGCGTGTACCATGCCAGCGTGGCGCCGATCAGGAGCCGGGCAATGCGCAGGCCGCCAACCAGGCTGAGCGTGACGGAGCCGATCAGCGAGCCCGAGGCGAAGCTCGCCGAGAGATAACCGAGGCCGGTCTGGTCGGTGTGAAAGATGTCGCGCGCGATGTAAGGCAGCAATCCATTCGTCAGCGGAAACGCGGTGAGATTGACGAGGAAGGCGACGCAAAGCGCTGCCAGCATTGCCGGCCCGTTCCAGGAATACACGATGCCTTCCTTGAGATCGCGCAGCAACCGCGAGCCGGAATGGGATTCCATCAAGCGATGCTCGGCGGACTTCGCCGGTCGGGTCAGGCACAGCATCAGACCAGCGGCCCCAAAATAAAGACATGCGATGACTGCATACACTTTGCCGATACCGAAAATCGCGAACAGTCCGGCTCCCGTCAGCGCCCCGGCGATGCGCGCGCTGTCCTGGGTCGTGCGTGACAGGCTGATCGCCCCCACCAGCAACTCGGTCGGCATGATGTCGGCGAGAAGCGCGCTGCGAAGGCCGAGATCCGAAGAGCGGATCAGGCCCATGATCGTCACGATGATCATCACCTTGAGCGGCGTCAGATGGCCGGTCAGCGCGAGAACCATGATGGTCGAAGCGAGGACCGTATAGGCGAGACGCAGCACGACAAGAAGATCGCGGTGACCCATGCGATCACCGACCATCCCGAGCACCGGAGCGATCAGGGTTCCGACATATTGCAGCGACGCGAGAATGGTAAGCAGCAGCACCGAGCCTGTCTCGACCAGGATGTACCAGCCGAGCACGAGAGTTTCGATCTCGAATGCCCAGGAGGTGAGAAGGTCGGACGGCCACTGGAAACGATAATTGCGGATGCGGAATGGCGCGAGCGCAGAAGGTCTTTTGGGGTTGCTCAAGATGCGTCGACGGGTTTCACGACGATTCCCGGCCCTTGGTTATTAGTTCTTCTGCTCGGCAAGGTAGCCCCGGGGATACGCCTGTCAATTGACGCTACCGCATGCCGCCATGTTTGGCGCACGACGTGCGGTGCATCAGCGCGCCCGCAGCATCGCTTCGCTATCCGGGCCAATACGGTGACCAGCCGGCGCTTGCTCTTCCGGCGTGCAAAGCCCATTCTGGTCTGTATCCTGGGGCCAATCGAGTAGGGCCAGCAGATCACACCATCGCGGCTTCCGCGAGGTCTTGAGCCATGAACTGCTCCGATTGCGGTTTCGAGGTTCAGAGCGGCTTTGCTTTCTGCCCGAAGTGCGGCACGAAGCAGCCGCAGGCGTGCCCAGGCTGCGGCTTTCCGTGCGCTCCGGATTTCGTCTATTGCCCAAAGTGCGGCGTCCTGGTCGGCGGGACCAGGAATGATCACGGGCAGGGATCGGCGCAGACGAGTCCGGCGCCTCTCCCAATCAGGTCGTCCTCACCATCATTTCCGCAGACGCCTCAACACGCGTTTCGACCGCAATCTGACAACGTCGACGGAGAAGCAAACCGCCGCACCATCACTGTGCTGTTTGCCGATCTCAGCGGCTTCACGGCGATGAGCGAGCGGCTCGACCCTGAGATCATGCAGACGCTTCAGAACCAATTGTTCGAGGAGTTGACGGCCGCGGTCCAGAGTTTTGGCGGCTTCGTGGACAAATTCATCGGCGATGCGCTGCTTGCGCTGTTCGGTGCGCCGGCGGCGCACGAGGACGATCCCGAGCGAGCCGTACGCGCTGCTCTCGACATGATCGGCCGGACGGCGCTTCTTAGCCAACGCACGGAGCCGTATGCCGGCTCACCGCTGCTGCTCCATGTGGGCATCAATACCGGGCATGTCGTTGCGGGTGGGCTTGGCGTGGGCGTTGCCAAATCCTATTCGGTGACCGGCGACACGGTGAATACAGCCCAGCGATTGCAGTCGATGGCGGCTCCGGGCGAGGTGCTGGTTGGGTCCTTGACTCATCGTCTGACGCGACATGCGTTCTCCTATGACTCGCTTGGCGAGGTCTCGCTCAAGGGCAAGATGGGAAGCGTATTGGTCCATCGCCTAAGAGAGCCGCTCGACACACCCCGTGCGGCGCGAGGTCTCGACACGCTGGGCCTCGACGCGCCGCTGATTGGACGTGACGCCGAACTTGCACGCATGGTCGGCAGCCTTGATCTTGCCTGTAACGGTGCCGCCCAACTGGTAAGGCTGGTCGGTGAAGCTGGCATCGGGAAAACGCGCCTGGTCAGCGAATTCGCCACCCGAATCCGCGACGAGGATCGCTTCGCAGGGGTGGCGATCAGACAAGCGGCCTGCTCGCCGCTCGGCGAACAATCCTACGGCACACTCGCTGCCGTGCTGCGCAGTGCCTACGGCATCGCGCAGAAGGCTGGCGGCAGGGAGGCAGAGGCGAAAGTCGCGGAAGCACTGTCGGAGCTTGGCCTCGCGAGTGACGAAGTCAATCGCCTGATGCCGCTCTACCTGCACGTCCTCGGGCTCGGTGATCCCGAAGGCGTGCTCAAGCATGTCGAGCCCGAGCAACTCCGCCGGCAGATATTCTTCGCGATCCGTACTGTCTTCGAACGCCGCCTGGCGTTGTCGCCGCTTCTGATCATCGTCGAGGACCTGCATTGGGCCGACGCGGTGTCGCTCGAAGCCTTGCGGTTCCTGATGGACCGGTTGGAGCGGACGCGGCTGATGCTGCTGTTTACGCATCGACCAGCACTGGACCTGGACCTGTTCGGTTCGAGCAGGATCAGTCACACGACCATTCGGCTGCCCCCGCTTGATGATGCGCACGGACAAAGGCTGCTTGCTGCGTATTTCAGCCGGGGGTGGCGTGAACCGCCGGGACGCCTGTTCGGTCGAATCCTCGATCGCGCCGGCGGCAATCCGCTTTTCCTCGAAGAGATCATCCGCGGTCTCATCGAGGCCGGCGCCCTGGAACGCGACGGTACGCAATGGCGGATGAAATCGGATGAAGCCACGGCGGATATTCCGGCGAACATTCAGGCGTTGCTGCTGGCGCGCCTCGACCGGTTGCCGCATCAGGCGCGCCACCTGGCGCAGGAGGCTGCGGTAATCGGTCCACGTTTCGATGCGGCTACTCTCGGGGTGGCTGCAACTGAGCCGGCGAGGGTCGAAGCAGGGCTCGAACTTCTGTGCGACGCGGAGATCATCGAGGAGATCGCCGGCTCGAACTCGATTTCGCTGCGGACTTACCGCTTCACGCAAACGATGCTTCAGGATGTGATCTACCAAAACCTGCTTCTGCAGCGACGGGTCGAGCTTCATGGACGGATTGGTGCTGGGCTGGAGAGGCTCTATGGCAATGAGCCCGAGCGTCTTGAAGATCTCATACTGCTCGGACATCACTTCAGTCTGAGCGCGAGCAAGCCGAAGGGGGCGCGTCATCTGCGCGCGGCCGGCGATCGCGCACGCGCCAGCTATGCCAACGATGACGCCCTCCGCTTCTACCAGCAGTCCCTCGCCGTGCTGTCGACTGGCGACGGAGGGCAGCCGGAACGCCTCATCCTGTACGAGTGCATTGCAGATCTTTGTCGCGTGGCTGGCCGCCGGAGCACAGCCGAGGAGCACTATCGGTGTGCGCTGGAGGGCCACCGCGCGGCCGGAGACCGCGTCGGTGAGGCGCGAATTGCTCGCAAGCTCGGCCGATTGTGCTGGGACGCCGGCAAACGCATCAGCGCAGAGGCGCACTATGCCGACGCGGCTGGACGGCTTGGCGGGATCAGCGCGCCGATCGAATGGGCGCACCTCCTGCAGGAGCGGGGCCGTCTGGCCTTTCGCGTAGGCGATCACGGAGCCGCAGCAAGATGGGCGGATGAGGCACTCAGCCATGCGCGATCCGTACCGGGAGACACAGACGAGCAGGCCGGGCTCGAAGCGGCGCGTGCGATTGCGGAGGCCCTCAATACCAAGGCGGTTGCGCTGGCGCGGCTCGGGCGACATCACGAGGCGATAGGCGAGGTGGAGCAAAGTGTCGCGGCAGCCGATGCGGCTGGTCTGCTCAACGTCGCGTGTCGCGGCTACACCAACCTCGGCGTGCTCTACACGATTGTCGATCCGGCGAAAGCCGTCGAAGTCTGCCGGCGTGGACTCGACGTCGCGCGTCGAACCGGGGATCTCGGCTTCCAGGCGCGCCTTCTTGCGAACCTTGCCGTCGCCTGCTGTACGTTCACGGACAGATGTACCGAGGAAGGCGTGCCGGCCGCCGAAAAAGCGATCGAGATCGATCGCGCGCTCGATCAGCGCGAGCATCTCCCGGTACCCTTGATCGTGCTCGGACAAATCCATCAATGTCACTTCCGCCCCGATCTGGCCGCGCGCTGCTACAACGAGGCCATCGAGGTCGCGAGCGAGACCGGTGAGCCGCAACAGCTATTTCCGTGCTATGATGGCCTCGCGACGTTGAGCCTTGATCGAGGCGACATGCCCGAGGCCGAGCGGTATTTCGCGCTGGCCCATGATGTCTGCGCCCGGCACGGGCTCGATCCTGCCGGGCTGATCGTACTGCCGTTTCTCGACTAGCCAATTCGAGGGAGTTCAACCATGTCAGACCGTCAAGTCGATGTGCCGCTTCAACCGGGCGATCTTGCACCGAACATCGTCCTGGATGCCATTACGCGCGAAGGCAAGATCGCGCTCGAGGATTATCGCGGACATAGCCCGATATTGGTCGGCCTGTATCGTGGTCTGCACTGCCCGTTCTGCCGCCGCCACATCGCGGCGCAGGCGCAGCTTGACGGTGCGCTGCGCGGGAAGGGCATCGAGAGCCTGACGATCGTCAATACGCCGATCGACCGGGCACGGCTCTATTTCCGCTATCATCCACTGCCCAATCTGCTCGCGGCCTCTGACCCCGATCGGGTCTCGCACCGCGCATTTGGCCTGCCCACTCTCGAGTTCACGCAAGACGAGACCGAGTGGCCGCGCAAGGTCGGCATGGATGTGGTGATGAGTATGCAGGTGGAGATTCCCGGAGAATTATCGGGGCCCATGAATCGTTTGGCGGCTTCCGAGCAGCTCAACAGCAAGGACGGCTACGAGATGACGGAAGCCGATCAGCGCATGGCGGCGGCTGGCTCGGGCCAACTGTTCGGCCAGTTCCTTCTCGATCGGGAGGGGATCGTACGCTGGACCTTCACCGAGGTTCCAGACGGGGGTCGGCGCATGTTCGGCGCGCCGAGCCCGCAGGAGTTGATGTCGGCCGCTTCACAGGTGACGGGCTAGGTATCGCCTGCCCGGCTATCCGCCCGCAGCCTTCGGTCGTTTCCCGGCGAGCGCCGCAGCCATCGCCGAGATCAGCGGACGCATGAAATAGGCATCATCCGGGGGCGAGATGTCGATACGCAAACCATGCGCGGCGAGTTCGGCCGAGACTGATGGTCCGACCGAGGCGATCAGAGTCCGCTCGAATCCCGCGCGCAGCTTCGCCTCGCTGCCATGCGCTCGGGCCGCCTCGATCAGCCGGCGGACCTGCCCGAGATTGGTCAGCGCGACGGAATCGATTCGTCCCTCTGCCATGTCGTCGATGGCAGCGACGATGTTGGCATCCGCTGCCTTGGAGTCATAGGCATAGGGCAGCACGGTATCGACCTCTGCACCTTGCGCGGCCAACGCGCCGGTCAGTGCGCTGTGGTCCTTGTCCGGATAAAGCTGGAGGCCGAGGCGATGCCCCTTCAAATCGAGCTTGCCCAGCATCTCGATCACGCCATCAGTGGTCGGCTTCTCCGTGGTCTGTTGCGCCTCGAGCGAGAGTTCGCGCAGCGCCTTGCCGGGCTTCGGGCCGCGGGTGAATTTTCGCGATCTGGCCAGCGCTGCGACCAGAGCCTGGTCGAGCCCGCGTGCGCGCGCGAGCTTCATGATCCGCCGCAGGCCTTCGCCGGTCATCAGCACGAGGTCGTCGAACGGCTTGTCTATGGCGCGGCGGATCCAGGCTTCGACCGGAGCGGGGTCCGGCGCATCCACGATGGTGAACATCGGGCATTGCACGACCTCGGCGCCTTGCTCGACCAGGAGCTTCGAGAACTGCGCCTCCTCGCGGGCCTCCAGGATCAGGATGCGGGTGCCGTTCAAGCGGTCGGCCATGGCGTACTCCCAGTCAAAATCGCAATCGTCCATTCATCCTGACTCCGTCGTCGGGATTGGCGCAAGGGTCGCCTCGGTGCTAGAGCAGGGCGCAAATCGCGGGTCGTTTCGCGGGCCTGCCCAAACCTTCATCGAGAGCCATTTCTTCAACAGCCATGCCCGATCATCAATACGTTCTGACCCTGTCCTGTCCGGATCGTCCCGGCATCGTCTCCGCAGTGTCCACCTTCCTGGCGAACTCCGGACAGAACATTCTCGACGCCCAGCAGTTCGACGATGTCGAGACCAGGAAGTTCTTCATGCGCGTGGTGTTCACCGCGGCCGATCTTGCCGTGGAACTGGCGGCGCTCCAGACCGGCTTTGCCGCGATCGCCGAGCGCTTCGGCATGGCGTGGCAGATGCGCGACCGCGCCGCGCATCGCAAGGTGATGCTGCTGGTGTCGAAGTCCGACCATTGCCTGGTCGACATCCTCTATCGCTGGCGCACCGGCGAATTGCCGATGACCCTGGCCGCGATCGTCTCCAACCATCCGCGCGAGGTCTATGCCGGGCTCGATTTCGGCGGCATCCCGTTCCACTATCTGCCTGTCACGAAGGAAACGAAGAGCGAGCAGGAGGCGCAGATCCTCGATCTCGTGGCCAACACCGGCACCGATCTCGTGGTGCTCGCCCGCTACATGCAGATCCTCTCGGACAACCTCTCGGCCAGCCTGTCCGGCCGCTGCATCAACATCCACCACTCGTTCCTGCCGGGCTTCAAGGGCGCGAAGCCCTATCACCAGGCCCATGAGCGCGGCGTGAAGCTGATCGGCGCCACCGCCCATTACGTCACGCGCGATCTCGACGAAGGTCCGATCATCGATCAGGACGTCGAGCGCATCAGCCATCGCGACACGCCCGAAGATCTCGTCCGCAAGGGCCGCGACATCGAGCGGCGCGTGCTGGCGCGCGCGATCCGTTATCACCTCGACGACCGCGTGATCCTCAACGGCCGCAAGACCGTGGTGTTCGTGGACTGAGTTGAAGCGGGGGCGAGGGAACGCGTGGTCCTACCGCACCGCGTCGCTCGAAGTCGACCCGGTCACGCCCTTCTGCGCCTGCTCTTCCTTCTCGCGATCCGCCGCGGGCATCAGCCGCTTGCGCTCGCGCTCCTTCATATAGGCATCGTATTGCGGCGTACCCGGCCGCGGCGGCGCGTCCGCCGGCAGTCCGCCGGCCCATTGCGGGACATAGTCGCCCATGCCCGCCGAAAGCTTCTCATTGACAGTGCCGCATCCAGCCAGCCCCGCGGCGAGCGCGAGCAGGGACACGATGGAGCGGAAACGTCTGGGCATCTTCGGATGTACTGCAATCGGGACGAGGGGGCCGAACGCCGGTCGACCGGCGCTGCGGAACGGTAGCCTTCAACAAGGTAAAATTGGCTTATTCGAGGTAGGTACAAAAATACCTAATATCAGGGATTTGCCTCGTCGTTGATCTCTGAATTCTGCAGATGAATGACGAAATCTCCGTCCCTGCGTGCGGGCGCATTCCTGGACTGTCGTGATCGCGCGACAATCTGGCTTCCACCGCAGCTGGGCTTTTTCGTTGACAGGTCCATTTTATTTGTACAATCGTACAAATGGACGTGGCCAGGATCGAGGTGCTCGGGTTACCCCCGCGTAACCACGATGTCGCTTCCCGCCGTCGACAATCGGAACGTGCGGCTTGCGCCGAATGGTCGCCAAACGTCCGATTGACAATGAGGGCGCGAAAGACGCCATGTGACGCGCGACTTCGCTCGCGTAGATTAAGGTGAAGCAAGGACCGGGCACTCGGTCCGGCGCACGAGAATTAAGGAATGAAGGGGAGGGACACCTGATGTTCGAACGCAAACAGATTTCTCGGACGGCCGTTCTTGCCGCCATCGCGGGCCTTGCCGGCCTCGCACCGGCCAAGGCGGAAGACACCGTCAAGATCGGCATGATCCTGCCGATGACCGGCGGCCAGGCCTCGACCGGCAAGCAGATCGAGAACGCGATCAAGCTCTACATGCAGCAGAAGGGCGACACCGTCGCCGGCAAGAAGATCGAGATCATCGTCAAGGACGATGCTGCGATCCCGGACAAGACCAAGACCGCCGCGCAGGAGCTGATCGTCAACGACAAGGTCAGTTTCATCGGCGGCTTCGGCGTGACGCCGGCCGCGCTCGCCGCTGCCCCGCTCGCGACCCAGGCCAAGATCCCGGAAGTCGTGATGGCGGCCGGCACCTCGATCATCACCGAGCGCTCGCCCTATATCGTGCGCACCAGCTTCACGCTCGCGCAGTCCTCGACCATCATTGGCGACTGGGCGGCGAAGAACGGCATCAAGAAGGTGGCAACGCTGACCTCGGACTACGCGCCGGGCAATGATGCGCTCAACTTCTTCAAGGAGCATTTCACCGCCGGCGGCGGCCAGGTGGTCGAAGAGGTCAAGACGCCGCTCGCCAACCCCGACTTCGCGCCGTTCCTTCAGCGCATGAAGGATGCCAAGCCCGACGCGATCTTCGTGTTCGTGCCGGCGGGCCAGGGCGGCAACTTCATGAAGCAATATGCCGAGCGCGGCCTCGACAAGGCCGGCATCAAGGTGATCGGACCGGGCGACGTCACCGACGACGACCTGCTCAACAATATGGGCGACGCCGTGCTCGGGACCGTGACCGCGCACATCTATTCGGCGGCGCATCCCTCGCAGATGAACAAGGACTTCGTCGCCGCCTACAAAAAGGCGTTCGGCACGCGTCCCGGCTTCATGGCGGTGAGCGGCTATGACGGCATCCACCTGATCTACGAGGCGCTGAAGAAGACCAACGGTGACACCGACGGCACCAAGCTGGTCGAAGCCATGAAGGGTCAGAAGTGGGAGAGTCCGCGCGGCCCGATCTCGATCGATCCGGAAACGCGCGACATCATCCAGAACGTCTACATCCGCAAGGTCGAGAAGGTCGACGGCGAACTGTACAATGTCGAATTCCAGACTTTCGAAGGCGTCAAGGATCTCGGCAAGACCAAGAAGTGACGCGCGAAAGCGCGTCATCCCGGGGCGCGCATTGGCGCGAACCCGGGATCTCGCCAACCGCTCCAACGTCATGCCCGGGCTTGACCCGGGCATCCACGTGAGAGCCCAGACAAGAACGTGGATGGCCGGGATGTATGTTCGAAGACGCACTTCGTGCTTGCGCCCGGCCATGACACCCAACCCAAGCTGAGACGATGACCTCAATCCTCACCAATCTGTTCGATGGCGTTGCCTACGGCATGTTGCTGTTCGTGCTCGCCTGCGGGCTCGCGGTCACGCTTGGCCTGATGAACTTCGTCAACCTCGCCCACGGCGCTTTCGCCATGGCAGGCGGCTATGTCTGCATGCTGCTGGTGAACCAGCACGGCTGGCCGTTCTTCGCTGCGCTGCCGCTCGCCTTCGTCTCGGCGGCCGCGATCGGCATTGTGCTCGAGCGCACGCTCTATCGTCATCTCTATGCGCGCAGCCATCTCGATCAGGTGCTGTTCACCATCGGCCTGACCTTCATGTCGGTCGCGGCCGTCGATTACGTCCAGGGCTCCTCGCGCGTCTTCATCAACCTGCCGGCCGCGCTCGAGGGCCAGTTCGACGTGTTCGGCGTCGGCATCGGCCGTTACCGGCTGATGATCATCGTGATCTGCGGCCTGCTCACCATCGGTCTCCAGATGGTGCTGGCCAAGACCCGTTTCGGCAGCCGCCTGCGCGCCGCGGTCGACGACCCGCGTGCCGCCAGCGGCCTCGGCATCAACGTGCCGCAGGTGTTCGCCTTCACCTTTGCTTTTGGATGCGGGCTCGCCGGTCTCGGCGGCGCGCTGAGCGCCGAGATCCTCGGTCTTGATCCCTATTTCCCGCTGAAGTTCATGATCTACTTCCTGATCGTGGTGACGGTCGGCGGCTCGTCCTCGATCACCGGACCATTCCTGGCCTCGCTTCTGCTCGGCATCGGCGACGTCGCCGGCAAATATTACGTGCCGAAGATGGGACCCTTCGTGATCTATACCATGATGATCGTGATCCTGATCTGGCGCCCGAACGGCCTGTTCGGCCGCACGGCCGCGCGTTGAGCTTGTCGATGAGCGCTTCTTCCGACGTCGGTTATCACGCCCAGCGGCAGGCGCGCTGGCACTATGGCGAGGCCGCCTTCTGGCTCGTCGTGCTCGCCTGCGGCTTTCTGTTTCCCACGCGTTATCTGATCATGACCGACATCCTGCGGCTGGCGCTGTTTGCGATGTCGCTCGATCTCATCCTCGGCTATGCCGGCATCGTCTCGCTCGGTCACGCTGCCTTCTTCGGCGTCGGCGCCTATGCCGCGGGATTGCTGGCGCTGCATGGCATCGTCAACGAGCCGGTGCTGGCGTTGATCGCGGCGGGCCTCGCAGCGATGGTGCTGGGCTTTGCCACCAGCTTCCTGGTGATCCGCGGCGTCGACCTGACCCGGCTGATGGTGACGCTCGGCATCGCGCTGCTGCTGGAGGCGCTCGCCGAACGGTTTTCCAACATCACCGGCGGCACCGACGGCCTGCAGGGCATCGAGATGCAGCCGATTCTCGGCCAAGTCCCGTTCGACATGTTCGGCAAGGCCGGCTTCTTCTATTCGCTGGTCGTGCTGTTCGTGCTGTTCCTGCTCGCCCGCCGCATCGTGCATTCGCCGTTCGGCCTGTCGCTGCGCGCGATCAGGAACAATCCGCTGCGTGCGGCCGCCATCGGCATTCCCGTCAACCGCCGCCTGATCGCGATCTACTCGCTCGCGGCGTTCTATGCCGGCATCGCGGGCGCGCTGTTTACCCAGACCACTGCGATTGCCTCGCTCGACGTGTTCGCCTTCGACCGCTCCGCCGATTTGATGCTGGTGCTCGTCATCGGCGGCACCGGTTATCTCTATGGCGGCCTGATCGGTGCCGTGATCTTCCGCATGCTCCAGGAAGTGTTTTCCACCATCACCCCGCAATACTGGCAGTTCTGGATCGGCCTCGTGCTGGTCGTGATCGTGCTGGTCGGTCGCCAGCGCCTGCACTACGGCGTGCTGTTCCTGCCCAACCTCGTGATCAGGCGGATCGCCGGACGCAAGGCCGTCGTCGCCGTGCCGGAGAGCGAGGCATGACCATCGCGCTCGAAACCCAGAGCCTCGAAAAGACTTTTGGCGGCCTGCGTGTCACCCGCGATTTGTCGCTCAAGATCGAGCAGGGCGCCCGCCATGCGCTGATCGGTCCGAACGGCGCCGGCAAGACCACGGTGATCAACCAGCTCACCGGCGTGCTCAAGCCGAACTCCGGCCGCATCCTGCTCGAAGGCCAGGACATCACCGATCTGCCCGTGCACAAGCGCGTGCTGCGCGGTCTCTCCCGCACGTTCCAGATCAACCAGCTTTATCCCGAGCTGACCCCGCTGGAGACCATCGGCCTCGCCGTCTCCGAACGCCTCGGCCATGGCGGCGACTGGTGGCGGCGGATGGGCACGCGCAGCGATGTCAATGACGAGATCGCCGATCTCCTGACGCGCTTCCACCTGCTCGACGTCATGAACGAACAGACCGTGACGCTGCCCTACGGCAAGCAACGGCTGCTCGAGATCGCGGTCGCCATTGCCGGCAAACCGCGCGTGCTGCTGCTCGACGAGCCGGCCGCGGGCGTCCCCGAGAGCGAACGCCACGATATTCTGGCGGTGGTCGGCGCGCTGCCGCGCGACGTCACCGTGCTCCTGATTGAGCACGACATGGATCTGGTCTTCTCCTTTGCCGATCGCATCTCGGTGCTAGTCTCGGGCGCACTGCTGACCGAAGGTCCGCCCGATCAGGTTGCGCGCGATCCGCAGGTGAAGGCCGTCTATCTGGGCGAGGAGGCGGTCAATGTCTGACCTGCTCGCTATCGAGTCCCTGCGCGCCGGCTATGGCGAGGCGGTGGTGCTGCCCAACATGTCGCTGCGCCTTGCCGAGGGGCAGGTGCTGGCATTGCTCGGGCGCAACGGCACCGGCAAGACCACGCTGATCAACTCCATCGTCGGCGTCACCCGTCGCTTCTCAGGCACGGTCGGGCTTGCCGGCACCGACGTCACGACCCTGCGGCCGGACCAGCGGGCACGCGCCGGCATCGGCTGGGTCCCGCAGGAGCGCAACATCTTTCGTTCGCTCACGGTGGAAGAGAACATGACGGCGGTGGCGCAGCCCGGCCCCTGGACCGTCGAGAAGGTCTACGAGATGTTCCCGCGGCTGAAGGAACGCCGCAGCAATTTCGGCAACCAACTCTCCGGCGGCGAGCAGCAGATGCTGGCGATCGGCCGCGCGCTGACCCTCAACCCAAAGGTCCTGCTGCTGGACGAGCCGACCGAAGGCCTGGCCCCGATCATCGTCGAGGAGCTGCTCAAGGCGATCGGGGCCATTACCCGGGCCGGCGGCATCTGCTCGATCATCGTCGAGCAGAATGCCCAAAAGATTCTGGGGCTTGCCGACCGCGTTGTGATATTGGAGCGCGGAACGATCGTCCACGACGCGCCGAGCGCCGCGCTGAAGGCCGACCCGTCGGTCCTGGAGCGCCACCTTGGTGTTGCAGGGGCGGCGGCCCACTAGGAAATATCTCGGGAGTTTAAGAAATGCAGCGAACCAAAGCCCCCTTCCGCGCCGACGAGGTCGGCAGCCTTCTGCGCCCCGCCAAGATCAAGGACGCCCGCGCGAAGCTCGAGAAGGGCGAGATCTCGGCCGACGATCTGCGCAAGATCGAGGACATGGAGATCGAGAAGGTCGTGCACAAGCAGGCTTCGGTCGGCCTGAAGCTCGCGACCGACGGTGAGTTCCGCCGCTCCTGGTGGCATTTCGACTTCCTGGCCAAGCTCACCGGCTGCGAGCTGTTTCATCCCGATTCCGGTATCCAGTTCGCGGGCGTGCAGACCCGTCACGAGGCGGTGCGCGTGATCGGCAAGCTCGACTTCCCCGACAACCACCCGATGCTGGATCACTTCCGCTTCCTCAAGAAGAACGCAGACCAGGCGCACGTCACCGCCAAGATGACGATCCCGTCGCCGGCCGTGCTGCACTTCCGCGGCGGTCGCAAGTCGATCTCCAAGGACGTCTATCCCGATCTCGACGCGTTCTACGAGGATCTCGGCAAGACCTACCGCAAGGCCGTCAAGGCGTTCTACGACGCCGGCTGCCGCTATCTCCAGTTCGACGACACCGTGTGGGCCTATCTCTGCTCGCCGGACGAATTGCAGAAGGCGCGCGAGCGCGGCGATAATCCGGAAGGCCTGCAGCAGATCTACGCGCGCGTCATCAACTACGCGCTGGCTGAGAAACCGGCCGACATGATCGTGACCACGCATGTCTGCCGCGGCAATTTCCGTTCGACCTGGATCTCCTCGGGTGGCTACGAGCCGGTGGCCGAGACCATGCTCGCCGGTACCAATTACGACGGCTATTTCCTCGAATACGACAGCGACCGTGCCGGCGGCTTCGAGCCGCTGCGCTTCCTGCCCAAGGGCAACAAGGTCGTCGTGGTCGGCGTCATCACCTCGAAGTTCGGCGAGCTCGAGAAGAAGGACGACATCAAGCGCCGCCTGGAGGAAGCCGCCAAGTTCGCGCCGCTGGAGCAGCTCGCGCTGTCGCCGCAGTGCGGCTTTGCTTCGACGGAAGAGGGCAATATCCTTTCCGAAGAAGAGCAGTGGGCCAAGCTGAGCCTCGCAGTCGAGATCGCCAACGAAGTCTGGGGCAAATAAGCCCTTAGCATCTCAGGGGGAGGAGACATGGATCCGAACCCTGATGCGATTGTCGTCGGAGCGGGCCCTGCGGGGCTCGCCTGTGCCGCGACGCTGCGCGCGGCAGGCCTCAGGGCCACCGTGCTGGAGAAGGCCACTGAAGTCGGTGCGGTCTGGCGTCGCCATTACGACCGGCTGCATCTGCACACCGACCGCAACCGTTCCGGCCTCCCCGGCATGCCGATGCCGTCGAGCTATCCGCTCTATCCATCGCGCGCGCAGATGGTCGCTTATCTCGAGAGCTACGCGGCGCGCTTCGAGATCAATCCCGTATTCGGTGCGGAGGTTTCGCGTATCAGGCGCGAAGGGCCGCAATGGCGTGTCGAATCTCGACAGGGTGAGTTCGTCGCGCCGGTCGTGGTGATCGCCACCGGCATCGCAGATGCGCCGTATCGTCCCAAATGGCCGGGCATGGACTTTTTTTCCGGCGAGCTTCTCCACAGCAGCCGCTATCGCAACCCTGAGCCCTACGCCGGTCGTCGTGTGCTCGTGGTCGGCTTCGGCAATTCAGGTGGTGAGATCGCGCTCGACCTTGCCAATGCCGGTGTTTCGGTTGGGCTCGCGGTGCGCAATCCGGTTCAGATCATTCCGCGCAATCTGCTCGGCCTTCCAATCCTGTCTTGGGTGATCTTGTACCGTCGGCTGCCGGCGCGCCTCGTCGATGCGATCAACGCGCCGATACTGCGGCTTGCCATCGGCAATTTCGAAAAGCTCGGCTTGCGTCGTGCGGCAAAGGGACCACGACAGATGGTCGAAGAGGACGGGCGCGTGCCGCTGATCGACATCGGCACGCTCGCGAAAATCAGGAGCGGCGCAATCGCCGTGCGTCCCGGAATCGATCGCTTCACCGCCGACGGTGTCGTGTTCACCGACGACACGATGGAGACATTCGACGCCGTGATTCTTGCCACGGGCTTTCGCCCCGACCTGCGGACCCTGATCCCGGATGTTGCTGGCGTCTTCGACGATCACGGCATGCCGCGTGTGACGGGAAAGCCGAGCGCCGAACCGGGGCTTTATTTCTGCGGACAGATCACTGTGCCCACGGGACAGCTGCGGGAAATCAGCATCGAAGCACGGCAAATTGCCGACAGCGCGAAGGGAAATCTCTCGCAAGCCGCCTGATTATTTTTCCGCCAGATAGACCTCGCCCAGCAACGATGAGTTCGACCACGGCACTTGCTTGTTCTTCGTGGTCGAGACCACCTCCGCCCGCACCCGCGTCAGCATCTGCTGAACCTCGAGCCCCGGCGTTCCGAGGTGGCGGGACAGCGCGGCGGAGAATGGTGAGTTGGCGCCTTCGCCGTCGAGCGCCACCTGGCCCGGCGCGGTCGCGAACGCAATCAGCGTGCCTGCCCCCAGCGTCGCGCCGGAGCCTAGGCTCGCTGGAGCTGCGAGGCCGGACGCGCCCTCGATGCCGCGGCTGCTGCCGGCGCTTGCAGTCTGCTGTGCCATCGGATTGTTGCGGCACGCATCCAAGATCAAAATGTTGGTGCGAACCTGGTCGTCGAGGCCGGCCGTGATCGTATCCATGTCGATCATCGCGTCGGTCATGCGGGTGCCCGGCTTGAGCTCGACATCGACGGGAATGAGGTAGTTGCGGCCGTCGATCTGCACGCCGTGACCGGCGTAGTAGACGAGCGCGACCTGCGCCCGTGCCGCCGCACGCAGAAACTCGCGCGTCATCTTCTGCATCGCGGCGCGGTCGAGATCGACGCCCTCCGACACCGTGAAGCCGATGTCGCGCAGGCTCTTGGCGACAGCGCGCGCGTCGTTGGGGGGATTGGGCAACGCCTTCACATGCGCATAGGCACCGTTGCCGATCACCAGCGCCATGCGGGTGCCGCGAGTGGCCGGTGCCGGCGAGGGTGCTGGCGAAACTGGTGCTGCGCCTGCCTGCTGCGGGGCAGGGGCCGCTGTCGGCTGCGTCGTCGGCGGAGGCGCTTCGCGCGGGATCGGCGCGGCTGCATCCGTCACCAGCGACAGCCGCACCTTTGCGGTGGCCTGATTGGCCTTGCTGCCGGCGTCCGAGGCCACGATCGCAAGCGTGGCGTTATAATCGTCCTTCGCGCGCGCGTAATCGCCCTTGGCCTCATAGGCCAGCGCGCGATGGGTATAGGCGGAGATCAGCACGCTGTTCGGCGGCGTCATGATGTTGACCGGCGGCTTGTCTTTGGCGAGCCGGATCGCCTCGCTGCCGTCGGCAATGGCGCGATCGAGATCGTTCTTCGCGCGCCAGATCGCGGTGCGGTTGATCAGCGGCTGCGGCAGTGTCGGATCGAGCCGGATCGCCTGGTTGATGTCGGCGAGCGCGCCGTCGAGATCGCCGAGCGCTTCCTTGGCGATGCCGCGGTTCTGGAACGAGAATGCCGATCTTGGATCGGCCTTGATCGAGAGGTCGTAGTCGGCGATCGCCTTGGGGTAGTCGCCCTTGCCGCGCCAGGCATTGCCGCGGTTGTGGAAGATGATGCCGCTCGCCGGCCCAAGCTTCAGCGCATCGTCGAAATCGGCGATGGCGATGTCGTAGTCGCCCTTGTCGTAATAGGCCGAGCCCCGCAAGTTGTAGACCGCCTGGCTCGGCTGCAGCCGGATCGCCTCGGTGGTGTCGGCAATGACCTTGGCGTAGTCGCCTTTCTTGTTCCAGCCCACCGCGCGCCAGAAATACACAGTCGCGAGCTGCTCGCCCTTGAAAGCCTTCAGGGCAATGATCTTGGAGCAGGCGTCGACCATCTGGTCCGCCGGCGTGGTGTCGGTGGTGCAGAGCGGCCCGAGCTGGCTGCGCGACTGGGCTGATGCGGGTGCCGACCACAGGGGTGCGGCGAGCAGAGCGAGCGCGACGAGCAGGCAGCGCATGGCGGAGATTCCTTCAGGAGAAGTGCTTGTTTGTTGTCCGGTGGCCCACTGCGGTTCACGCGGGCGCCATCGTATCTGGGGTAAAGCGGATTGCCGTATTCCCTGAGTGGGCAGGATCTGCTAGGAGACATGTCCCAACTCCTCTGCCCACCTCCGTCCCATCCGATGAAGAACGACGAAATCCTCAGCCAAATCACCGAGTTCTGCCGCAAGGCGGACATGGCGGAATCGACGTTCGGCCGGCGTGCTGTGAACGATGGGAAGCTCGTGCACCGCCTGCGCGAGGGCAAGCGCATCACCATCGATACGCTGGAGCGGATCCAGGCCTATATCGCGGCATCGACGACCGGCGGCCTGCCGCCGCCGCGGGGGCTTCAGGTGCCTCCGGAAAAGCGCGATCCGCGCGGCAATTTCCGCTTCTTCGAGAACCGGCAGAAATACCTGCTGTTCGTGCATACGTGCAGCGAGAAGCGGGTGATCGCCGACCGGGTGGCGCTGGAGCTTTCGACCATCCATCCGCGTCCGCCGGCGCTGCGCATTTTCGATGCCGGCGTTGGCGACGGCACGGTGCTGGCGCGGGTGCTGCGCGCCACCCATCAGCGCTACCCGCATATGCCGTTCTACGTGGCCGGCAAGGAGCTCAGTCTCGAGGATCTGCGCCTCACGCTGGAGAAGGTGCCGGACCGCATTTTCGAGCATCCGGCGTCGGTTTTCGTCTTCACCAACATGTTCTATTCGGAGGCGCCCTGGCTCACGCCGGCGTCGCCCGCGGCGGCGGCTGCGACCGTTTGGCACGAAGTCCCGCTGCGGGGCGCCTCGTCAGGCGAATTCGAGCAGCAGATTGCCGAACTGCGGCCGTTCCTGGAGCAGAACTGGCGGGCCGCGATCAGCCCGCGTACGGCCATGCCGCTGTACGAGCGGCCGGTCGTGCTGGTGCTTTACCGCGAGGACCACAGGTTTCTGCTGGATTCGACCATTCCGCGGCCGGGCCAGACCGAGGCCAATTTCGACCTCGTCATCGCATCCCAGCCATACCGGGCCCTGTCTTCGGTCAATTTCCGCGCCAAGCGGATCATTGCACCGCTGGCGCGGGCGCTACGGCCGGGCGGCCGCCTGATCGGAATCCACTCCCATGGTCACGATCCCGGCATGGAAATGATCCAGGCGATCTGGCCCGGAGAAAATCCTTTCTCGGTGAGCCGTCATGAGCTATTGCGCGCCGTAAAGTACGAGCTGGGATCGTTGGGCCGCGACCTGAATTTTAATGCCTACGCGGATAACCGTTCGATCTTCAGGTATGATATGGAAGCGCTGCCCAACGAGGTGACGGGTACCATCGGAACCTCGACAGCCTTTGCAGCCTGGAATGCGGCGGTGTATGTCGCTCAGATTGAGGACGACCGGTTGACAGATATGACTCAAAACGGCCGCACCCTGGATGCCGCCAGGGATGTGCTGCGAAAGTACAACGGGCTCTGGTTTCTCGACGAATCCTACGTCATCTCGCGCCGGCGTGATTGACATCATCCAACTGTAAACATCGCAAACGTCCGCCGATAGCGGTGGAACAAGGGGTTTCTTGATGCGCGCGTCCTATCTCTTCACCAGCGAGTCCGTGTCCGAAGGCCATCCGGACAAGGTCTGTGACCGGATCTCCGATGAAATCGTCGACCTGTTCTACCGCGAAGGGCCGAAGGCCGGCATCGATCCCTGGCAGATCCGCGCCGCCTGCGAGACGCTGGCGACCACCAACAAGGTCGTGATCGCCGGCGAGACCCGCGGTCCGAAGTCGGTCACCAACGAGCAGATCGAAAGCGTCGTGCGCGAGGCGATCAAGGACATCGGCTACGAGCAGGACGGCTTCCACTGGCAGAAGGCCGACATCGAGATCCTGCTGCATCCGCAATCGGCCGACATCGCGCAGGGCGTTGACGCGCTCCAGCCGGGCGAAGTCAAGGAAGAGGGCGCCGGCGACCAGGGCATCATGTTCGGTTACGCCACCAATGAGACGCCCGACCTGATGCCGGCGCCGATCTTCTACGCCCACAAGATCCTCCGTCTCATCTCCGAAGCCCGCCACTCCGGCAAGGAGAAGGTGCTCGGTCCTGATTCCAAGAGCCAGGTCACCGTGCAGTACGAGAACGGCAAGCCGGTCGCCGTGCGCGAGATCGTGGTGTCGCACCAGCATCTGGTCGAGGACATCTCGTCGAAGCAGATCCGCGATATCGTCGAGCCCTATGTCCGCGAAGCGCTGCCGAAGGACTGGATCACGCCGAAGACGATCTGGCACATCAACCCGACCGGCAAGTTCTACATCGGCGGTCCCGATGGTGACTCCGGCCTGACCGGCCGCAAGATCATCGTCGACACCTACGGCGGTGCGGCCCCGCACGGCGGCGGCGCGTTCTCCGGCAAGGATCCGACCAAGGTCGACCGCTCGGCAGCCTATGCTGCGCGCTACGTCGCCAAGAACATCGTTGCCGCCGGTCTTGCAGATCGCTGTACGCTGCAGCTCGCCTACGCCATCGGCGTGGCGCGTCCGCTGTCGATCTACATCGACACCCACGGCACCGGAAAGGTGTCCGAGGATCAGCTCGAGAAGGCCGCCGCCAAGGCGATGGACCTGACCCCGCGCGGCATCCGCAGCCATCTCGACCTCAACCGCCCGATCTACGCGCGCACCTCGGCCTACGGCCATTTCGGTCGCACGCCGGACAACGAGGGCGGCTTCTCCTGGGAGAAGACCGATCTCGTCGAAGCGCTCAAGCGCGCCGTCTGATTCTCTTGCGTCATTTCGGGGCGCCGCAACAGCGGCGACCCCGGAATCTCGAACTGCTGGATTCCGGGTTCGGTCGTTTCGCGAGCGCCCGGAATGACGAGCCAAACAAACAGGAACCTGCCATGAACGCGAAGCCCGGCTTCACCGATTACATCGTCAAGGACATTTCGCTCGCCGATTTCGGCCGCAAGGAGCTCTCGCTCGCCGAGACCGAGATGCCCGGCCTGATGGCCACCCGCGAGGAGTTCGGCCCGAAGCAGCCGCTCAAGGGCGCGCGCATCGCCGGCTCGCTGCACATGACGATCCAGACCGGCGTGCTGATCGAGACGCTGGCAGCGCTCGGCGCCGACATCCGCTGGGTCTCCTGCAACATCTATTCGACGCAGGACCACGCCGCAGCCGCGATCGCGGCCGCCGGCATTCCGGTGTTCGCGGTCAAGGGCGAGAGCCTGACTGAATACTGGGACTACACCGCAAAGCTGTTCGACTGGCACGGCGGCGGTCACCCGAACATGATCCTCGACGATGGTGGCGACGCCACCATGTACGTCCATCTCGGCCTGCGCGCCGAGAACGGCGACGCCGCCTTCCTGGACAAGCCGGGTTCGGAAGAAGAGGAAGTGTTCTTCGCGCTTCTGAAGAAGCAGCTCAAGGAAAAGCCGAAGGGCTACTTCGCCGGGATCGCCAAGAGCATCAAGGGCGTTTCCGAAGAGACCACCACGGGCGTGCATCGTCTCTACGACATGCAGAAGGCCGGCACGCTGCTGTGGCCGGCGATCAACGTCAACGACAGCGTCACCAAGTCGAAGTTCGACAACCTCTATGGCTGCCGTGAATCGCTGGTCGACGGTATCCGCCGCGGCACCGACGTCATGATGTCGGGCAAGGTCGCGATGGTCGCGGGCTTCGGCGACGTCGGCAAGGGTTCGGCCGCCTCGCTGCGCCAGGCCGGCTGCCGCGTGATGGTGTCGGAAGTCGATCCGATCTGCGCGCTGCAGGCCGCGATGGAAGGCTACGAGGTCGTGACCATGGAAGATGCCGCGCCCCGCGCCGACATCTTCGTCACCGCGACCGGCAACAAGGACATCATCACCATCGAGCACATGCGCGCGATGAAGGATCGTGCCATCGTCTGCAACATCGGCCATTTCGACAACGAGATCCAGATCGCGGGTCTGCGTAACCTGAAGTGGACCAACATCAAGCCGCAGGTCGACGAGATCGAATTCCCCGACAAGCACCGCATCATCATGCTGTCGGAAGGCCGCCTCGTGAACCTCGGCAACGCGATGGGCCATCCGTCCTTCGTGATGTCGGCGTCCTTCACCAACCAGACGCTGGCGCAGATCGAGCTTTACGCCAACAACAAGGACGGCAAGTACAAGAAGGAAGTCTACGTGCTGCCGAAGTCGCTCGACGAGAAGGTCGCGCGTCTGCACCTCGCCAAGATCGGCGTCAAGCTCACCGAGCTGCGCAAGGACCAGGCCGACTACATCGGCGTGAAGCAGGAAGGTCCGTACAAGTCGGATCACTACCGCTACTGAGTTCGATCCGTTCAGAACGCGCGAAGGCCCCGGGGTGATCCGGGGCCTTTTGCTTTGTCCGCGCGGCGGGAGGCGGCGGCGCCGGTGCAAAAATTCGCTTCCCGGTTCGGTTGTTGCGGATTGACGGCCCGGGCTTGCGGTCGGACTATCCCCGCCGGCGGAGGAAACCATGCAACAAGAACATTTCGACGTGCTGATCGTCGGCGCCGGCTTGTCCGGCATCGGCGCGGGCTATCATCTCCAGACCAAGTGCCCGGGCAAAAGCTACGTCATCCTTGAGGGCCGCGACTGCATCGGCGGCACCTGGGATCTGTTTCGCTATCCAGGCATCCGCTCCGACAGCGACATGTTCACGCTCGGCTATTCCTTCAAGCCGTGGACCGATCCGAAGGCGATCGCCGACGGGCCGCAGATCCTGAACTACGTGCGCGAGACCGCGACCGAGAACGGCATCGAGAAGCACATCCGCTTCCGCCATCGCGTCAAGCGCGCGGCGTGGTCGACGCCCGACGCGCGCTGGACCGTCGAAGCCGAGCGTACGGCAGGAGAGGGCGCGACCGAGCTGGTGCGCTTCACCTGCAATTTCCTGTTCATGTGCGCGGGATATTACAGATACGAGGCGGGCTACACGCCGGAGTTCAATGGCGCGGCTGATTTCGCCGGCCGCATCGTGCATCCGCAGAAATGGACCGAGGACATCGACTACGCTGGAAAACGCGTCGTCGTGATCGGCTCGGGCGCGACCGCGGTGACGCTGGTGCCGGAACTCGCCAAGACCGCGGCGCAGGTCACGATGCTGCAGCGTTCGCCGACCTACGTGGTGTCGCGACCGGCGCAGGATCCCGTCGCCAACAAGCTGCGCCGGAATTTGCCGACGCGGCTGGCCTATCACGTCATCCGCTGGCGCAACGTGATGTGGGGAATGTTCTTCTTCCAGCTCAGCCGGCGGCGGCCGGACAAGGTGAAGAACCTGATCCTCGGTGGCGTGCGGATGGCGCTCGGTCCGGACTACGACGTCGCCACCCATTTCACGCCGCGCTACAATCCTTGGGACCAGCGGCTATGCCTCGTGCCTGATGGCGACCTCTTCAAGGCGATCCGCGAAAAGCGCGCCGCCGTCGTCACCAGCGAGATCGACAGCTTTACCCGCGACGGCATCCGCCTGAAGGACGGCAGCGAGCTTCCCGCCGACATCATCGTGACGGCGACGGGCCTCGTGCTCCAGGTCGTCGGCGGCCTCGAGGTCAGCGTCGACGGCCGCGCCGTCGATTTCGCGAACACGCTGACCTACAAGGGCATGATGTATGCCGATGTGCCGAACATGGCGTCGGCTTTCGGTTACACCAATGCGTCCTGGACGCTGAAATGCGATCTCACCTGCGAATATGTCTGTCGGCTCATCAACTGCATGGACCGGCACAATTTCCGCCAGTGCATGCCGCACAATGACGACCCGGAGATCACCGCGCAGCCCTCGCTCGATTTCACCTCGGGCTATGTGCAGCGATCGGTCGCGAAAATGCCCAAGCAGGGCTCGAAGCAGCCGTGGCGGCTGTACCAGAACTACGCCTTCGATATCGTCTCGCTGCGCTTCGGCCGGATCGATGACGGGGTGATGCGGTATTCCTGATCACGCCGCCGTCTGCAGTCATGCCTTGCGCGCGGTGAGCGAGAGACCGATGTCGATCGCGAGCGCCAGCACGGCTGCGCCGCCGCCGAGGGCAAACAGCACCAGATAATCGCCGCCGGTGTTCGCGTAGATCCAGGAGAAGCCGTAAGCGGCTGCTGTCTGGAACAGCGCGAAGCTCGTGGTGGCGTGGCTCCAGGTCGCACGCTGCTGCTCGTTCGAGTGCGGAACCAGCTCATGGATACGCCCGAGCACCAGCGGCACGATACCCGGCGTGAAGCCGCCGACCACGATGCTCGACACGATCAGCGAAGCGGGCGCAGTGCTGACAGTGGGAAGCAGCACGGCAGCAGCCTCGATCAGAAAGGCTGCACGCAACGCCGGTCCAAAACCCGAGCGATCGCCCAGATGGCCGGTAACGAGAGGGCCGACGATCGCACCGAGACCATAGAGCACCCAATAGTGTGATCCCGCAGCAATCCCCTGGCCGAGACCTCGCGCCACGAAATCAACGATGAAGACCATGTGCGGCACCAGCGCGACCGCGTTGAGGCCGTACTGAATCAGCAACGCAAGCGTGGCGGGCGAGGCGTGATGCGGCTTCGCTTGGTGCGAGGGCGCAGCATCAGTCTTTGCTTCCGCAGGCCAGTTCCACCAGCTTGCGAGCGTCAGCGCGGCCGAGAACACACCGAGGCCATACCAGCTCTGTTGCAAGCCCTGTTGCAGCAGCAGCGGCACCAGCGTGCCCGATGCCGCGACGCCGAGGCCGACGCCGGCAAAGATCACGCCGCCGACGATGCCGCGCCGCGCGGCCGAAGTGTGCGGAAGAACGACCGAAGCGGCCAGCACCATGATGATACCGCCGGTGAGGCCGGAGAGGAAACGCCAGGCGAAGAACCAGATGAAGGACACCGGGGCTGAGCTTGCAAAGAAGGAGAGAGTGGCAAGCCCCATCATCGCCCGCAGCGCGTGGACCGCGCCGATGCGTGTGGCGACGGTTCGCGCCGCCAGTGCGCCGGCGAGATAGCCGGCGAGGTTGGCCGCGCCGAGATAGACCACGTCGGATGCGCTGAACCACTTTGCCGCGATCAAGGCCGGGATCAGTGGTGTGTAGGAAAAGCGGGCAAGGCCAAGCCCGACCAATGAGGCCGACAGTCCCGCCACGGCGTATCGCCATGTTGAGCCCGATCGCTGATGCGGCCGGGCCGGGGCTCGAGGCCTGGTGTCTGCATTCGTATCGGTCATGTCGATCTCCTGCGTATTTGCCTTGCCCGGCGTGCCCTCAATGGCCGGCGCTCTGGCCGCCATCGACATGCAGGATCTCGCCGGTGACGAAGCTCGCCTGCTCCAGGTAAAGTACGGCATCGACGATGTCGGACATCTCGCCCATGTGGCCGACCGGGTGCATCGCGCCGAGTTGGGCATGCGTCGACACCGGATGCATCGGCGATTTGATGATCCCCGGCGCCACCGCGTTCACGCGAATGCCGCGCTTTGCATATTCGATCGCGAGCGACCTGGTCGCGGCGTTCAGACCGCCCTTGCTCAACGAGGCCAGCACCGAGGGAACGTTCGAGTTGGCTTGATCGACCAGCGTGGTCGTGATCTGGACGACGTGGCCGGACCTCTGCTTCTCCATCTCGGCAATGGCGAGTTGCGTGATGTTGAAGAAGCCGGCGACGTTGGTGCCCATCACCGCCGCATAGTCCTCGGCCGTGTATTGCGTGAACGGCTTTGCCAGGAAGATGCCGGCATTGTTGACCAGCGTGTCGACACGGCCGAAGCGGGCGACGGCCTGCGCGACCACGCGCTCGGCAGTCTTCCGGTCGGCGATGTCGCCGGCAACGGCGAGAACGTCATCATCGCCCGACGGCTTGACAGAGCGTGCCGTGGCGACCACGCGATAATTGCGATCGCGAAAACCCTGGACCAGCGCCGCGCCAATGCCCTGCGATGCACCGGTGATGATGGCAACCTTCTGCTCGATACCCATGGCGGGCTCCCGTTGTTGATCGGTGCCAGCGCTTGCTGGCGTGCCCGCTGAAATACGCCGCGACGGCGCAGCCGCGAATACGCGCTGCCCGGCAGACACTCTTTCGCCGCGCGTATGAATGCCGGATCGGCGCCTGGCGGCAGTTGTCGTGGTTCGGTCAAGCGCCTAATTTGTCAGTGGAATTTGAAAGGGCGACGGGAAGGCATGGATCGTCTGGATGCGATGAAGGTGTTTGTCCTTGCGGTGGACGAGGGCAGTCTGGCGGCTGCAGGGCGCAAGCTCGGCCGGTCGCCTGCGGCCGTCAGCCGCGCGATTGCCTTTCTTGAGGAGCGGGTCGGGGCCGAACTGCTGCACCGGACCACGCGCTCGATCAAGCTGAGCGAGGAGGGCGAGCGCTATGTCGCGATTTGCCGCCGTGTCCTGACCGAGCTGGAAGAAGCCGACGACATCGCGGCTGGGCCGCGCACCGCGCCACGCGGCCTGCTCACGATCACGGCTCCGGTGGTCTCCGGCGAGATGGTGCTCCGGCCGATCCTCGACGGGTTTCTCGACGCTTATCCGACGGTGTCGGCCAAGCTCCTGCTGTTCGACCGCGCCGTCAATCTGATCGAGGAGGGCGTCGATATCGCGCTTCGCATCGGCCCCCTTGCGGATTCGACGATGGTGGCGATGCGGGTCGGCGAGATCAGCCGTGTCGTGGTGGCCGCACCGCGTTATCTCAAGCAGCATCCACGCATCAACGAACCCGGCGATCTCGCAAAGCACCAGATCGTGGCGATGGCGCATCTGCCGCATTCCTGGACCTTTGCGCCACTGGCGGGCTCGTCGGTGCCGCGAACGGTCCAGTTCACGCCGCGTTTCACGGCCAACAGCACCTACGCGGCTGTAGCCTCGGCCGTCGCCGGGCGCGGCGTTGCGCGGATGTATTCGTATCAGGTGGCCGAGCAGGTCACGCGCGGCGAGCTCGAGATCGTGCTGGCCGGCGACGAGGATCCGGAGATGCCGGCACACCTGATCGCTCCGCAGGGCCGGCTCACGGTGCCCAAGGTGCGAGCCTTCACCGATTTCGCCGTGCCGCGGCTGAAGAAGCATTTTGCCCAGCTCAAGAAGAGCCTTAAGGCACGCTGAACGGCGTGGCTGCCAATGCGGTGCGTTGCGGATTCTGCCCCGGTGGTCAGGGCCTTCGCCGGTGTCGCTGATTCCAAACGCCTGACCTTTCGGAGGTTTCCAGTCCTGCCGAAAACGCAATTCGGCTCGTTTCGGCCAATTTCGTCCCCGGGTTCCAATGCCCCAACTTGATTGCAACCCACCGGCGAATATCTTGCCGCTGGGCCTGTGTCGGGTTACACGACAGCCCGGCTGGATCACTTGGGACTGGGGAAATGCTGAAACAGCTTTTTGCGCCGCAACTCGTCATTCTGTATGTGCTCGCGGCCTCGACGCTTTACGTTCACTTTCGCGGCAAGCAGCGGCTGCGCTTCGCGCGGCAGCTCGGGGATCACTCGACCTATCTCGCACCCTACAACGTGCTGATGTATGCCGGCTCGGCCGTGCCGAACCGGCCGGTGATCTCGGTCGAGCAGTTTCCGGAGCTGAAGCCGCTGAGCGAGAACTGGGAGACCATCCGCGACGAGGCGGTACGCCTGTTCGACGAAGGTTTCATCCGCGCGGCAGCGAAGAATAACGACTGGGGCTTCTACTCGTTCTTCAAGAGCGGCTGGAAGCGCTTTTACCTGAAATGGTACGACGATTTCCTGCCCTCGGCGAACACGCTGTGTCCGAAGACGGTGGAGCTGCTCAAGTCGATCCCGAGCGTGCACGGCGCGATGTTCGCGATGCTGCCGCCGGGCGGCAAGCTGGGGGCGCACCGCGATCCCTTCGCTGGCTCGCTGCGCTATCACCTCGGCCTGGTCACGCCGAACTCGAACAAGTGCCGGATCCTCGTCGACGGCGTCGAATGCGTCTGGCGCGACGGCGAGGCCTTCATGTTCGACGAGACCTTCATCCACAGTGCCGAGAATCAGACTGACGTCAACCGCATCATCCTGTTCTGCGACGTCGAGCGTCCCATGAAGTACGGCTTCATGACCGCGGTCAATCGCTGGGTCAGCCATCACATCGTCAAGGCATCGGCGACCCAGAACGTCGACGGCGAGCACGTCGGTGCGCTCAACAAGGTGTTCGGCAAGCTCTATGAGATCCATCTCGGCAGCCGCAAGGTCAAGGAGTGGAACCGCAACGTCTACTACACGCTGAAGTACTCGCTGACGGCGCTGATCCTTGGCCTCATCGTGTTTTCGGCGCTGCGCTAGGTGCGAATGTGCAGGGTGGTTTAGCTTCGCTCATCCGCCCTGCGAGCACAGAGTCAAAAGCCCCGGAGTGATCTCCGGGGCTTGTTGTTTGTGAACTCGGCCGAGGGCTACGCTGGCTTGGCACCGGTCTTGATGATCGACCCGACATGCTGCCCGCGCAGCGCCGCGCTGATCCGGCCCGGAACCAGGCCGTTCACCACCTGCACACGCGCGAGATGCCGTGCGTTCGCCATCACCTCGAGCAGCGCGGGATCGAACGGCAGTGTGCCCTTCAGCTTCGCAAGGTCGGAGAAGCTGGTCTCCTTCAGCAGCTCCGCCTTCTTGCCATCGGCGCCGCTGGGATCGGTGGTGTAGACGCCATCGACGTCCTCAACGATCGTGAGGGCTGCAGCTCCGAGTGCATCGGCAAGCAGGAAGGCGCCGGTGTCGGCGCGATGCAGCGGGATGCGCGAGGTCGGGAATTCGTGATGGTGGTAGGGCGGGAAGGCGCTGCCGACGACCGCGCGCGCGGCCTGGAGGTGGATCGCGAGCTGGCTCGCGATGGTGCCGTGCTCGATATAGGAGACGCCTTCCGGTGCCAGCAGGCTTGCGAGGATGTGGCCGTTCTGGCCTGCCTCGCTGGCAGCGAGCGGCGCCAGCGAGCCGACCGGCAGGCCGAGGTCGAGACCGACGCTGTAGAGATGGCGGGCGCGGATGCCGGCGCCGGTCAGGATCAGCAGCCGATGCTCGGGCAGCAGCGCGCGCAATTCATCGACGAGCGGGAGGATCGCTTCGTGGCCGCGATCCATGATGCGGCCGCCGATCTTGATCACTTGCAGCCAGGGCAGCAGCTTGATCGGGCGGTTGCCGGCAACGGGGCGGGTGAGGTCGCTGTCCAGGAGAGTCTGGCGTGCGAGCGGCGAGGCGACGTGCTTGATCTGGTTGGTGTCAGCCATGACGGGATGCTCTTCAGCTCGCGGTGATGATGGTGCCGACATGCTCGCCCGCGAGCGCGCGGGTGAGATTGCCGGGGACGAGACCGTTGATGATCTGCACTTCGCGGACGTGACGCGCGGCGTTGAGCAGATCGAGCACCGGGAATTCCAGGATCGAGTCCTGCAAGCCCTTGGCCTTCATCTCCGCTACGGAGATTTTCGGGATGAAGGTTGCGTTCTTCGACGTCTTCGGGTTCGCGGTGTAGAGGCCGTTCTCATCCTTCACATAGATCATCGCCTTGCAGCCGAATTGCTCGGCGACGAGGAAGCAGCCGGCATCGGTGCGATAGGGCGGAATCACGCCTTCGGCCGCGGGCCGCATCCACAGGCTATAGGGCGGCATGCCGCTGAAGATCACTGCGCTCACCTCGGCGAGGAACAGCGGCACGGATGAAGCCCGGCGCTGCTGACTGCGGAGATGCCGTGCTTGGCCAGCAACTGACCCAGCATTGCGGCGTTCTGGTCGGCCACGGAGGCGCCGAGCTGCGACAGCACGCCGGCCGGCAGGCGAAGGCCGGCGGCGATCGAATAGAGGTGCCGCGCGCGGGTGCCGGCGCCGGTCCCGATCAGCAGCTTGTTCGTCTTGCGGGCGGCGACGATTTCCTCGACCACCGGATAGACCGCGGCGCGGCCGCGATCGATCATGCTCTGGCCGCCGATCTTGATGACCGTCGCATCCGGCAGGATGCGGAAGTCCGAAGCTTTCTCCGCTGCGGCTACGAGCTGGGGGTCGGTGAGCGAGCGCTGCATCAGCAGCCCTTCGAGCTCCGTGATCGTGTTCGACATCCGAGACATCCTCTCGTTTTTTGACGCAGTCTCTGCGGCGGACCGAATCTTGCTGCACGCGTCGGTCCGTGGCAACAAGCTCGCAGCGATTTAGCCGCCAAACATGGAGCAGGCAATGGCCCCGTTGCCCCTTGCAAACACCGAGATCGTGCAATTCTTCCGCCAGTGGCTGGAGACCTTCTCGGGCTACGTCCGCGAGGTCGATTACGCCTCGGCGCGGCCGCTGTTTCATCCTGATGTGCTCGCCTTCGGCACACACAACGACGTCATCCCCGGCCTCGACCAATGGGTCACCACCCAATGGGACAACGTCTGGCCCCGGACGGCCGACTTTCGCTTCGTGCTCGACCAGACCTCGGTTCTGGCATCGCCCGACGGCGCGATGGCAACCGTGATCGCGCCGTGGACGAGCACGGGCTATCATCCCGATGGCAACACGTTTCCGCGCCCGGGCCGCGCGACCATGATCTTTTCGAGAAGTGCCGACGGCTGGCTGTGTGTGCACTCACACATGTCGCTCAACCGCGGTGTGCCGCAGACAAGTCACGCCAATCGGCCGGTGAAGGCCAGGTAGGAACTCCTACGATAGTTCAAGGTGTCCGCAGGAACCCTCGGACGCGCAGGATTGTTTGTGCTCAAACGACCATCAGGGGGGCGCGTCAGAAGGAGACGCTCCCATGACAACGCTCGGCCTCGACGCCGCTCAACTGACCCCGTCCGAGCATCAGCTCCAGCTTCGCCGCGCCATCATCGCCTCCACGATCGGAACGGCGATCGAATGGTATGATTTTTTCCTCTACAGCACGGTGACGGGCCTGGTCTTCGCAAAGCTGTTCTTCCCGCATTCCGATCCGTGGGTCGGTACGCTCGAGGCCTTCGCCATCTATGCGGTCGGCTTCATCGCGCGTCCGATCGGCGCCGCGATCTTCGGACATTACGGCGATCGCATCGGCCGCAAATCGACGCTGATCGCGACGTTGCTGTTAATGGGACTGGCGACTGCGGCGGTGGCCGCGGTGCCGACCTATTCGAGCATCGGCATTTGGGGCGCGGTGATCCTGACCGTGCTCCGCTTCATCCAGGGCGTTGGCGTCGGCGGCGAATGGGGCGGCTCGGTCCTGATGTCGATGGAATGGGCGCGCAATGACCGCTCGCGCGGATTCATCGCGTCCTGGCCGCAATTCGGCGTGCCTTGTGGTCTGTTCCTTGCCAACCTCGCCGTCTTGGCCTTCAGCCAGATGGCCGGTGGCGACCGCTTCCTCGCCTGGGGCTGGCGCATCCCGTTTGCGCTGAGCCTCATCCTGGTCGGCGTTGGCCTTTACATCCGGCTCGGCATCCTCGAAACGCCGGTCTTCTCCAAACTGCTGGCGGAGCGTCGGCTCGATCGCACGCCGATGCTGACGGTGATCAAGGAGCATCCGAAGGAGATCCTGCTCTCGGCCTTCGCACGCATGGCCGAGCAGGCCCCATTCTACATCTTCACCGCGTTTGTCTTTTCCTATGGCATCGGCACGCTGCACTTCTCGCGCGATTTCCTGCTGACGGCGGTGTTGGCGGCCTCGGTGCTGTCGTTCGTGACGATTCCGGTTTGTGGTCATCTCTCCGACCAGATCGGCCGCAAGAACATGTACATGCTTGGTGCGCTTCTCACCGGCATCTTCGGCTTCGTCTATTACGCGATGCTCGGCACCGGATCGGAGGTGGTCGTCTTCCTCGCGATCGTCCTGTCGCTGATTCCGCACGACATGATGTATGGGCCACAAGCCGCATTGATTGCCGAGAGCTTTACCGGACGCCTACGCTACAGCGGTGCTTCGCTGGGCTATCAGTTTGCGTCCGTGATCGCCGGTGGTCCCGCGCCGTTGATTGCGGCCTGGCTGTTCGGCACGTTCCACTCAGCGACGGCGATCGCGGGCTATATCGCGGCATGTTCGATCATCAGTCTGGTCGCCACCGCGCTGATGACCGACTACACCGGCAAGGACATCAACGCTGTGGATGCGCACGCCTCGCGGGCGTGAGATCGAGCGGGTCTTCGCAACAAAAAAAGCCCCGGACGTTACGTCCGGGGCCTTGATGTTCGGGATGCCGAGCCGGCTATTCCGGCTTGCCGATAGAGACCTTTAGCGTGCCGATGCCGTCGACGCCGCATTCGAGCTTGTCGCCGGGCTGGAGCTGCGACACGCCGGCCGGGGTGCCGGTCATGATGATGTCGCCGGCGGCGAGCTTCACCTGCTGGGAGAGCTGCCAGATCGTCTCGGGCACGTTCCAGATCATCTGCTCGAGGTCGCCCGTCTGGGCTTCCTTGCCATTGACCGTGAGCCAGATCTTGCCTTTGGAGGGATGGCCGATCTTCGAGGCGGGCTGGATTGCGGAGGCAGGGGCCGAACCGTCGAACGACTTGCCGATCTCCCACGGACGCTCCTTCTTGCGCGAAGCGATCTGGAGGTCGCGGCGGGTGAGGTCGATGCCGACGGCATAGCCGTAGACATGGTCGAGCGCCTTCTCGGCGGGAATGTTGAGGCCGCCGCTCTTCAACGCGACGATCAACTCGACCTCGTGATGCAGATCCTTGGTCAGCGGCGGATAGGGAATGGTGGCGCCATCGGGCACCAGCATGTCGGCGTGCTTGGCGAAGAAGAACGGCGGCGCGCGCTCGTCATTGCCCATCTCCCGGATATGCTCGAGATAGTTGCGGCCGACGCACCAGATGCGCCGCACCGGATAGCGGCCGGTCTCGCCGACGACGGGGAGCGAAGCCTGGGGCGGAAGGGGGATGACGTAGGAGGCGGCGTTCATGAAGCGGTCTCGCTGCTCTTGGGTTGATACGGAACTCTATGCGGTTGCGCTGATCGGCGCCAGAGCGCCGGTGTCGTAATGTTGCAGGCGGAAGAAGGAAGCGTAACGGCCGCCGCGGCGCAGCAGCTCGTCATGACGGCCCTGCTCGACGATCTCGCCGCCCTCGACCACCAGGATGCTGTCTGCGTGCATGATGGTGTGCAGGCGATGCGCGATCACGATGGTGGTGCGGTTCTGGCAGAGATGCTCGATCGCCTCCTGCACCTGCCGCTCGGACTCGGAATCCAGCGCGGCGGTGGCTTCATCCAGCAGGATGACCGGCGCGTTCTTGATCAGCGCGCGCGCGACCGCGATGCGCTGGCGCTGGCCGCCGGAAAGCTGCGTGCCGTGCTCGCCGACGGGCGTGTCGTAACCAAGCGGGAAGCTCATGATGAAATCATGCGCGCAGGCCGCTTTCGCCGCCTCGATGATCTCGTTCTCGCTCGCAGCCGGCTTGCCGAAGGCGATGTTGTTGCGGATGGTGTCGCGGAACAGATAGACGTCCTGGCCGACATAGGCGGTCTGCGCGCGCAGCGACTTGCGCGAGATGGCGCCGATCGACTGGCCGTCGATCACGATGTCGCCTTGCGTCACCTCGTAGAAGCGCAGCAGCAGCGCCAGCACGGTCGACTTGCCGCCGCCGGACGGCCCGACCAGCGCGGTGACCTTGCCGGGCTCGGCCGTGAAGCTCATGCGGTTGAGCACGGTCTCATTGGCGCGATAGGAGAAGCTGACGTCGCGCAGTTCGATCCGTGCGTCGGACAATTTCAGCGCCGGCTTGTCGTCGTCGGAATGCTCGCTAGCCGGACTGTCGACGACCTCGAGCAGCATGCGTGCGCCGACGAGCTGGCTGTTGAGATCGATGTTGAGCCGCGCCAGCCGCTTGGCCGGTTCGGTCGCCATCAGGAACGCGGTCATGAAGGAGAAGAACGCGCCGGGCGTGGCGTTGAGCGCGACCACCGCATAGCCGCCGTACATCAGGCAGCCGGCGACTGCGAAGCCGCCGAGCATTTCCATCAACGGGTTGGAACGGTTGGCGACGCGGGCCATCTTGTTGGCGTTGCGCTCGACGATGGCGATGTTCTCGTCGATGCGGTCCTGCATGGCGTCTTCGAGCGTGAATGCCTTCACGGTGCGGATGCCTTGCAGCGATTCCTGCATCGTCTCCAGGATGTCTGCCGTGCCGGTGAACTGGTTGTAGGCGAGACCCTTGATGCGCTTGACCAGCTTGCGCAGCACCAGCATGGCCGGCGGTACCGCGACGAGGCCGATCAGCGACATCAGCGGATCCTGCCACACCATCACGCCGATCATGGCGAGCAGCATCATGAGGTCGCGCCCGACGGCGTTGACCAGCATGTTGAGGACGTCGGTGATGGATTTGGCGCCGGCGGTCAGCCGCGCCAAAAACTCGGACGAATGCCGCTCGGAGAAAAAGCCGACGCTCTCGCGCATCAGTTTTGCGAACAGCTGGCGCTGGTTGGTCGCAAGGATGGCGTTGCTGATCTTGGTCAGGATCACCATGTGGCCGTAGGTCGCCACGCCCTTGATGAAGAGCAGAATCACCGTGATGCCGGAGAACATCGCGATGCCCGGGATGTTCTTGTCGACATAGGCCTGGTTGATGACCTGGCCGAGCACGTAGGTGGCGCCTGCGGTTGAGCCTGCAGCGGCCGCCATCAGCGCGAAGGCAACGAGGTAGCGCCGCCAGTAGACGACGCCCTGTTCCAGGACCAGGCGGCGAATGAGGACCATTGCCGCATAGGGATCGTCGGTGATTTTCTTTGGAAACTGGGCCATCCGTAGTCCATTGACGGCACAGGGAAAAGCCTGCCCGCGCGTCAGGGATCGAAGGGCCTCTGTGCCCGCTAAAGCGAGGCTTTTCAAGCCCAATTAAGGGCTTGCGTCCGGATGGAATCTAGGCCGAGGCGGCGTGGCGAAGCTCGCCGTGGCGCTCGCGGAACAGCTTGTCCTCCCAGGCCAGCGCGTGCGCCGCGATGGTCTCGAGGTCCTCGTATTGCGGCTTCCAGTCGAGCAGGCCGCGGATGCGGCTGGTGTCGGCGACCATGGTCATGATGTCGCCGGGCCGTCGCGGGGCGTACTGCACGGCGAAGCTGCGGCCGGAGACCCGGCGCACGGCATCGATGGTTTCCAGCACCGAATAGCCGCGGCCATAGCCGCAATTCAGCGTCGTCGAGGCGCCGCCATTGCGGAGGTAAGCGAGGGCCGAGCGATGCGCCTGCGAGAGATCCGTGACGTGGATGAAGTCGCGGATGCAGCTGCCGTCCTGGGTCGGGTAATCAGTGCCGAACACGTCGATCTTGGCACGTTGGCCGGTCGCTGCTTCCACCGCGATCTTGAGCAGATGCGTGGCGCCAACGGTGGCGAGGCCGATGCGCGCCTGCGGGTCTGCACCGGCGACGTTGAAATAGCGGAGCGTCACGTACTGCATGCCATAGGCGGCGGCGACGTCGTGCAGCATGATCTCGGTCATCAGCTTCGACGAGCCGTAAGGCGACAGCGGCCGCGTCGGCGCGTGCTCGGGCACCGGCACCTGGTCCGGATTGCCGTAGACGGCGGCGGTCGAGGAGAAGATGAAGCGGCTGATGCCGCGCTTCACGGCGACGTTGAGCAGGTTGCGGGCGGTCGTGAAATTATTGCGATAATAGCCGAGCGGATCGCGCATCGAATCCGGCACGACGACGGAGCCGGCAAAATGGATGATGCTTTCGATGTTGTGCTGGGCGATCACGCCTTCGAGCAGGTTCTCGTCGCCGGCGTCGCCAATGAACAGCGGCACGCCCTCGGGCAGATAAGCCGAGAAACCAGTGGAGAGATCGTCGATCACGACGACGTCCTCGCCGGCTTCCGCCAGCGCCAGAACCGTGTGACTTCCGATATAGCCGGCGCCGCCGGTGACTAGCACAGTCATGATCTCACCCGTCTTCGATCAACGCACCAAGCTAACGTTTGCGTGGTGAAGAGGGGGTATCGGCGCGGCTGAACTGGTCACTATGCTTAATGTTGCGTATAGGGGGTTTTCGAAACGGAGCATGACGTGGCGAATTCCCGCGGCGATCTCGAAGTGATCGTGCCAAATCTGCACAGGCGCTATTCCGGGGTCACCGCGACCAACCGGATGGTGGCGCCACGGCTGGCAAAGCTCTATCGCGCCGCGTGGTTTGGTTCGGACGCGCCGGAGGGGATCGCAGGGCTCGGCGTCGCCGATGTCCTGAAATTATGGCGCCGCAAGACACCCTTGATCTGGCATGCGCGCCGCAACAACGAGATGATCGCAGGCGTGCTGCTGCGCGCGCTCGGCTGGCCGCTCAAGCTCGTGTTCACCTCTGCGGCGCAACGCCATCACAGCTGGATCACGCGCTGGCTGATCCGGCAGATGGACGCGATCATCGCGACATCGGACATCTCGGCCTCGTTCCTGAAAGTGAAAGCGACGGTGATCCCGCATGGCGTCGACACCGACGTCTATGCGCCGCCGCTCGATCGCGCCGCGGCCTTCGCGGAAAGCGGCTTGCCGGGCCGTTATGCGATCGGTTGCTTCGGCCGCGTGCGCGCACAGAAGGGCACTGACGTGTTCGTCGATGCGATGTGCCGCCTGCTGCCGCGCTATCCGGATTTCACCGCCGTCATCGTCGGACAGGTCACGGCCGAGCAGACGCCGTTTGCGAACGAGCTGAAGAAGCGCATCGACGCCGCGGGCCTGCAATCGCGCATCGTCATCACCGGCGAACTCCCGATCGAGCAGGTGCAGCGCTGGTATCAGCGGCTGACCATCTATGCCTTCACCTCGCGCAACGAGGGCTTTGGCCTGACGCTGATCGAGGCGATGGCCGCCGGCAGCGCATTGGTTGCCGCGCGAGCGGGCGCGGCCGAGCTCGTAGTCGAGGACGGCGTGTCCGGCGTGCTGATCCCGACCGGTGATGCGGAGGCGCTGGCGGCCGCGCTCGAGCCGCTGATGCGCGATGTCTCTGCGGCGACTGCGATGGGCCAGCGCGGTCGCGAGCGCGTGCTTGAAAAATTCAGTCTTGATGCCGAGGCGGCGCGAATCGGCGAGGTCTATCGTCCGCTGCTCTGAATGCGCGTTGTCTCCGCCAAGCCCTTGATTTCACTGCCGCGGGCTACTGTGCATGGGGTTGTTTTCGCGTTTTCGGATCGCAGCCCCTACCGTCGCCTGATCTGCGCCAGCACCTCGGTCACGAACGCGTCGAGGTCGCCGCCTGAAAAGAGAAAGCCCGGCAGCCCGAGCGCCTTGCCGGCCTCGATGTCCCTGGCCTGATCCCCGATCACGAAGCTGCCCTCGAGCTGCACGGGCCAGTGCTGGATGAGATCGCGCAACATGCCGGGCGCGGGCTTGCGCCAGTCATGCTCCCCGATGTAGCCGGCGACCGTTCCCTGCGGATGATACGGACAGAAGCGGACGTCATCGATCCGCGCGCCGTCGCGGGCGAGTTCCTCGCGCATCCAGCCGTGCAGCGTGTTCACATCGTCCTCGGTGAAGAGGCCGCGCGCGACGCCGGACTGGTTGGTGAAGACGAACACGAAATAGCCTGCCTCGTTGAGGCGGCGAATGGCGCTGGCGACGTTGGGCATCCAGCGGATGCGGTCGCGCGTGCCGATATAGCTGTCGTCGTGATTGATGACGCCGTCGCGATCGAGGAATGCCGCGGGCTTGGCCGCACGGCCGTCAGACATTTGCGAGCCCCTGCGTCCTGGCGAGCACATCTCTTGCGATCTCGACCACGTCCTGTGCCGCGATATCCCGCATGCAGCGGTGGTCGTTCATCTTGCAGATCGTGCTCTGGCAGGGCTGGCAGGAGAGCACGCTCTTGGTCTGGACCACGGTCGCGGCGAGGCCGTTGAGGGGGGCCCAGAGATAGGGGCTGGTCGGGCCGAAGATGCCCATGGTGGGCGTGCCCAGTGCGGCCGCGATGTGCATCAGGCCTGAGTCGTTCGAGATCGCGACGCCGGCTGCAGCCATGGCGAGGACGCCGTTGCGCAGATCGTTGCCGGTGAGGTCCCGCACCCCGGGGCCACCGGCGGCGACGATCTCCTGGGCGAGGCCTTTTTCCGCGGGGCCGCCGACCACCCACACCTCGAGCCCGCGCTCGGCCAGCAGGCGGGCGGCCTCGGGATAGTAGGTCCAGCGCTTCGACGCCCCGACCGAGCCGGGGGCGAGCGCCACGGCGGCGCCGGCGCTCAGCCCGTTGGCCTTGCGCCAGCGGGCGATCTCGTCGGCCGGGACGCGCAATTGCGGCACTGGCCATTCCGGGGGAAGGGGGGCGCCATCGGGTTGGGCCAGCGCGGCGTTCTTGTCGATGAAGCGGGGCAGTTTCTTCTCGCCCCAGCGCCAGCGATTGAGCAGGCCGAAGCGGAACTCGCCGACGAAGCCGACCCGTTCGGGGATGCCGGCCAGCGCGGGCGCAATGGCGGCCTTCCAGGTCCGGGGCAGCACCAGCGCCGTGCCGTAGTTCCGCGCGCGCAGGAGCTTCGCCAGGCCGAACTGGCGGCCCACGGCGAGACGGCCGCGGGGCAGGTCCCAGACGATGCCTTCCCGCACCCCCGGCATGTAATCGACAAGCGGAGCGCAGAGGGATGTCGTCAGGAGATCGACCGGCCGATTCGGCCAGCGCTCCTTCAGGACCCGCACAACGGTGTGATTCCGGACGAAATCGCCGATCCACATATAGGGAACGATCAGGATCGGGCGCGTATCGTCCCGGTCCTGGCTTCCGCTAGATTGTGAATCTTGATTCATTCGTCAATGGGACCGGAGCGTGCTGATCTGGCGGTTCGGTTAGCCGCTCTCGGCCCATAGGTAAAGCTGGCAGAAGCTCTCTCAAAAGCGGCGACGGAGGGCCAGCACCTCAGGGAGAGTTATCTCTTAGGCGGGGCCACGTACCAATGCAGCGTTAGAAGAGCTGAGAAGGCCCCGGACAGCGCCAGGATAATCGCAGAAGCGATCGAGTATTTGCGAAGCCGCTTCGCTCGCCCGGTCTGAATAATAAACATCACTCGACAATACACGCTCTGGTGAATGGCGGTACCTCTAAGTTCCACCAATGAGATGGGGAGACGCGCGCAGGGGCCAAAACCGCTTACACTTTGGCAAATGATGCGCTACGGCAGGTATTGGGCCGCAAAAATCGGGCAGGGTGGTTGGAATGTTGCTGGTGACCGGCGGGGCCGGTTTTATCGGATCGAATGTCGTCGCCGCGCTCAATGATTCGGGCCGGAGCGACGTCGTGGTCTGCGACCTGCTCGGCAGCGACGGCAAATGGCGCAATCTCGCCAAGCGTCAACTTGTGGATATCGTCCCGCCGGCTGAGCTGCCCGGCTGGCTGAAGGGCCGCAAGCTCGACGCCGTGATCCATCTCGGGGCGATTTCCGAGACCACCGCAACCGATGGCGATCTCGTGATCGAGACCAACTTCCGCTTTTCGATGCGCCTGCTCGACTGGTGCACGGCCAACGCCGCGCCGCTGATCTACGCGTCCTCGGCCGCGACCTATGGCGACGGCGCGGAAGGTTTTGACGACGATGCCTCGCTGACGGCGCTGAAGAAGCTGCGGCCGATGAATCTCTACGGCTGGAGCAAGCAGCTGTTCGATCTCGCGGTCGCCGGGCGCGCAGCGAACGGCGATCCGCTGCCGCCGCAATGGGCTGGGTTGAAATTCTTCAACGTGTTCGGCCCGAACGAATACCACAAGGGCACGATGATGAGCGTGCTGGCGCGCCGCTTCGACGACGTCAAGGCGGGCCGGGTCGTGCAGCTGTTCAAGTCGCATCGCGACGGCATCGCCGACGGGGATCAGCGCCGTGATTTCATCTATGTCGACGACGTCGTGCGCGTCATCACCTGGCTGCTGGCGACGCCCGCGGTGTCCGGCCTGTTCAACGTCGGCACCGGCAAGGCGCGGAGCTTCCGGGAACTGATGCTGGCTGCCTATGCCGCGCTCGGCACGAAATCCAACGTCGAATACATCGACATGCCCGAGCAGATCCGCGGCAGTTACCAGTATTTCACCGAGAGCAAGGTCGATCGTCTCCACAGCGCTGGCTATAACGGGGGCTTCACGACGCTCGAGGACGCGGTGAAGGCCTATGTCGGGGATTATCTCGACCGGCCCGACCGCTTCCGCTAAGGCCACAACACCATGCCGACGCCCATTCTCGATTTCGACGCTCTCGCGCAAACCATCTCCGGCCGCACGGTGCTCTGCGTCGGCGACATCATGCTGGACGAGTTCGTCTATGGCGAGGTGTCGCGGATCTCGCCCGAGGCGCCGACCCCGGTCATCGCGGCCCGGCGCAGCGAGATCCATATCGGCGGCGCCGGCAACGTCGCGCGCAACATCGCTTCGCTCGGTGCGCGCTGCGTCTTCGTCGGCCTTGTCGGCGAAGACGATGCAGGCGCGCGGCTCAAGGCCGCGCTGGCGGACCATCCCGGCATCGAAAGCGCGCTGGTGTGCGACCCGTCGCGCCCTACCACGCGAAAAGTCCGCTTCGTCTCCGAGCATTTCTCCACGCATATGCTGCGCGCGGATTGGGAGCAGGCGGTAGCGGCGTCCGACGAGGTCGAGACCAGGCTGATCGAGGCGATCCTGCCGCAGATCGCGCGCGCCGATATCGTGCTGCTGTCCGACTACGCCAAGGGCGTGCTGACGGCCCGCGTGATCCGCCACACCATCGATGCCGTGCGAAAGCTCGGCAAGCCCGTGATCGTCGATCCCAAGAGCCTGAACTGGGCGATCTATCGCGGCGCGACGCTGCTCACGCCCAATCGCAAGGAATTTGCGGAAGCGACCCGCAGCCGCGCCGACACGCCGCAGAGCATCGTCGATGCCAGCGAGGACGTGCTGCGGCTCGCCGATTGCGAAGCTATTTTGGTGACGCAAGGCGAGCACGGCATGACGCTGGTGCCGCGCAAGGGCGAGCCCGTCCATGTTCCCGCCTTCCCCGTGAAGGTGCGCGACGTCTCCGGCGCCGGTGATACGGTCGCCGCCGCGCTCGCGGTGTCGCTCGCGGCGGGTGCGGATTGGGACACGGCGTTGCGCATGGCAAGCGCGGCCGCCGCGGTCGCCGTCGGCAAGCAGGGCACCGCCAGCGTGAGCGCGGATGAGCTGCGTCGAAAAATCCTGCCGCATGCCACTCTTGCGGCCGAGGAGAAGGTTGTGAACGCGCCCGACGCGCTCGAGGCCCAACTCGCCGAATGGAAGCGGGAAGGGTTGCGCGTCGGCTTCACCAATGGCTGCTTCGACATCCTGCATCCCGGTCACGTCAAGGTGCTGACCGCGGCGCGTGCGGCCTGTGACCGCCTGATCGTCGGGTTGAACAGCGACGCCTCGGTGCGGCGGCTGAAGGGCGCGGACCGCCCGGTTCAGGATGAACGGGCGCGCGCGGAGGTGCTGGCCGCGCTCGAAGCCGTCGATCTCGTCGTCATCTTCGAGGAGGATACGCCGATCAACCTGATCACGCGCATCACGCCGAGCGTGCTGGTGAAGGGAGGCGATTACACCCGCGAGCAGGTGGTCGGCCACGAGATCGTCGAGGCCGCGGGCGGGGTGGTCGTGCTGATCGACATCCTCAAGGGCTTCAGCACGACGGCGCTGGTTCATCGCGCGCGGGGGGAGATCAAGTGACGGCACTTGCGCAGGAGACGACTGCGCAGATGCTGTGGCGGCGTTTCCGCAGCCCGACAGCCTGGGGCGAGACGGTCGACCTGTTCGCGATCCTCACGGTGGCCTCGCTGCCGTGGTCCACGTCGCTCACGGCGATCTTCAACGCCATCCTCCTGGTCTGCATGGTGCCGTTCCTCGACATCAGGGCATTCCTGCAATCGCTGACGCGTCCGATCTGCGCGGCACCGATCGCGCTCGTGCTGCTCGCGGTGGTGGGGACATTGTGGTCGGACGCGGCCTGGGGCGCGCGCCTCTATGCGCTCAGTCCCACCGTCAAGCTGCTCGTGCTTCCCGTACTGCTCTACCATTTCGAGCGCTCGCCGCGCGGGCACTGGATGTTCATCGCCTTCCTGGTGTCGTGCGCGCTGCTGTCGGTGATGTCGTGGCTGGTTGCTTTTTATCCCGGCCTGTCGCTGAAGCCTTATGATCCGCTCGAACGCGGCATCTTCGTCAAGAACTACATCGACCAGAGCCAGGAATTCGCGCTATGCGCGGTCGCGCTTGCCTATCCCGTGATGATGCTGTTGCGCGAGAAGCGCTATCTGTTCGCCGGGCTGCTGTCCGCGCTCGCGCTTAGCTTTCTGGTTAACATGGCCTTTGTGGTGGTGTCGCGCACCGCGCTGGTCACGGTACCCATCATGCTCGGCGTCTTCGCGCTGCTTCATTTGCAGTGGCGCAGTATCGCGATCATCTCCGCCGCGCTGATTGCCTGCGCCGCCATCGCCTGGCAGGCGTCGCCGCAATTGCGCAAGACCGCCAACACGTTTTCGCGGGACTACCAGCTTTACACTCAGGAGAACGTCCCGACGTCCATGGGCGAACGTCTCGAATATTGGCGGCACGCCGTTCGGTTTTTTGTGCAAGCACCGCTTGTGGGGCATGGTACCGGCTCCTCGCAAGCGCTGTTCGAGAAAGCCGCGAAGGACCCCTCATGGGTTCCGGGCGTCAGGGTGTTTCCGAATCCGCATAACCAGACGCTGCATGTCGCCATCCAGTGGGGCATCGTCGGCATCGTCGTTCTCTATGCGATCTGGATCTCTCATTTTCTGATGTTTCGCGGCGAAGGATTTGCGAAATGGATCGGCCTCCTGGTGGTGGTACAGAACGTCTTCACCTCGATGTTCAACTCCCATCTGTTCGACTTCCACGAGGGCTGGATGTATGTGATCGGCGTTGGCGTCGCCGGCGGCATCGTGATCCGGGCACAACGGGCCGAGGCGAAGGTGGGGGAAGTCGGTTCCTGAACGGCCGCGTGGCTGGCATGTCTGATTGAGATGGGCTATCAGCGCGGACAGATTGCACTCACGGGGCTTTTATCGGTCGGCGGATGACGCGTCTTTCGCATCTCACTTTGCGTAATTTCATGATTGCGCTCCACGACCTGCTGGCGACGACAGCGGCGCTGTTCGTGGCTTTCTATCTGCGTTTCGAGGGTGGCGACGGCTTCTACGACCGCCTGCCGCTGTTGTATCAGATCCTGCCTTATTTCCTCGCCTTCAGCGTGGTCGTGTTCTTCATCTTCAATCTGACCACGACGAAATGGCGCTTCATCTCGCTGCCTGACGCGATGAACATCATCCGCGTCGCGACCGTGCTTACAGTTGCGTTGTTGGCACTTGACTACATTTTTGTCGCCCCCAATGTCCGCGGAGCCTTCTTCCTCGGCAAGGTGACGATCGTCCTCTACTGGTTCCTCGAGATATTCGCGCTCAGCGCCTTGCGGGTCGCCTATCGCTACTTCCGCTACACGCGGGTGCGACGCCATGCCCGCACCGAGGATGCCGCCCCGACGCTGCTGATCGGTCGCGCCGCGGATGCCGAGGTGCTGCTGCGCGGCATCGAGAGCGGCGCCATCAAGCGAATCTGGCCGGTCGGCGTGCTGTCGCCGTCGGGCTCCGATCGTGGCCAGTCGATCCGCAACGTGCCGGTGCTGGGCGGCATCGACGACATCGAGGACGTCGTCGCCGACTTCGCCAAGCGCGGCAAGGCGATCGTGCGCGTGGTGATGACGCCGTCCGCGTTCGAGCCGGAGGTCCATCCTGAGCAGATCCTGATGCGGGCGCGTAAGCTGGGTGTGATCGTCAACCGGATGCCCTCGCTCGAGAGCGGCGATACGCCGCGGTTGACGGCCGTCGCGGTCGAAGATCTCCTGCTGCGGCCGAGCGAGAAGATCGACTATGCGCGCCTCGAGACTCTCATCAAGGGCAAGGCAGTGATCGTAACCGGCGGCGGCGGTTCGATCGGCGCTGAGATCTGCGAGCGTGTTGTGGCCTTCGGCGCCGCGCGCGTGCTGATCCTGGAGAATTCCGAGCCGGCACTCTACGCCGTCACCGAGGTGCTCTCCGCGCGGGATACGGGGGCCACGATCGAGGGCCGGATCGCCGACATCCGCGATCGCGAGCGCGTCATGCGCCTGATGGCCGAGTTCAAGCCCGACATCGTGTTTCACGCGGCGGCGCTCAAGCACGTGCCGATCCTCGAGCGCGACTGGAGTGAGGGCGTCAAGACCAACATCTTCGGCTCAATCAATGTCGCCGATGCGGCGTTGGCCGCCGGCGCGGAAGCCATGGTGATGATCTCCACGGACAAGGCGATCGAACCGGTGTCGATGCTGGGTCTGACCAAGCGTTTCGCCGAGATGTACTGCCAGGCGCTCGACCATGACCTTGCGGCAGGGGGCGGCGCCGGCAAGCCGCCGATGCGGCTGATTTCGGTCCGGTTCGGCAATGTGCTGGCCTCGAACGGCTCGGTGGTGCCGAAGTTCAAGGCCCAGATCGAGGCCGGCGGCCCGGTGACGGTGACGCATCCCGACATGGTCCGCTACTTCATGACCATCCGTGAGGCCTGCGACCTCGTGATCACGGCTGCGACGCATGCGCTGGGAACGCAGCGTCCTGACGTCTCCGTCTACGTGCTCAACATGGGCCAGCCGGTAAAGATCGTCGATCTCGCCGAGCGCATGATCCGTCTCTCGGGCCTGCAACCCGGCTACGACATCGAAATCGTGTTCACGGGGATGCGGCCGGGCGAGCGCCTGCACGAAATCCTGTTTGCTTCCGAAGAGCCGACTCGCGAGATCGGCGTTGCCGGCATCATGGCCGCCCAGCCGAACGAGCCCCCGATGCAAACGCTGCGCAAATGGATCACGGCGCTCGATCAGGCTATCGCGCGCGACGACCGGGCGACCATCAGGACCATCCTGAAAGATGCGGTCCCTGAGTTTGGGTCGACTGCGGCCTGACCATGCAGCCTCGAGGCAAGATCGTCGTCGCGAGCCAGCATTACCCGCCGGACCCGAGCACGACCGCCGCGATCATGGCCGAGATCGCCTGCCGTCTGGCCAGGGAACATGAGGTCATGGTGCTGTCGGGCTCACCAGGCGCGTTGCCGGCCTCGCAGATTGGACCCGACAAACCGCGCGTAATCTCCATCAAGAACCGCATGGCGGGAAAGGCTGCGCTGGTCCAGCGCGGCCTCTCCGAGTTGCTGTTCGTGCTGCGCATCTTCGTCGCACTGTTGCGGCGCTTGCGGCGTGGTGACGTCGTGCTCACCGTTACGGCGCCGTTCGTGCTGCCTTATGCAGTGGCGGCCGCAGCGTGGCTAAAGGGCGCGCGCTCGGCGCTGATCATGCACGATCTGTTCCCCGACGTGCTGGTGACGGCAGGCCTGCTGAAGCCGCGCTCGATCGTGACGCGCGTGATGCGCGCTGCCAACAGCCTGATGTTCCGCGCGCTCAATGCCGTTGTTACCATCGGCCGCGATGCCGAGCCGCCGCTGCTCAGCTATTCCGGCATGACACGAAACAAGATCCGCTTCATCCCGAACTATGCGACACTGGTGCCCGCGGCTCGGCCGGTGACATCGGACAATCCGTTCCGCAAGACCATCGCAGCGCGCTTCGTCGTCGGGCTATCAGGCAATCTCGGTTTCACCCACGATCCCGAGATCGTGTTCGAAGCGGCACGCCTGCTCAAGGACGAGCCGGACACTCACTTCCTGCTCTCGGGCTGGGGTATCGGCTTTGATCGGCTGAGACAGTTGCAGGCGGATGCGAACCTGCCCAATGTCTCCTTCGTGGCGCGGGTCGAGGATGCCGAGCTCGAGGCGTTCCTGACTGCCGCCGACCTCTGGATCATCCCGTACCGAAAGGACGTCGCCGGAGTGTCGGTGCCGAGTCGGTTCTATAATCTGCTGGCCGTCGGCCGCCCGGTCGTGCTGGTCTCCGAGCCTCAGGCCGAGGCTGCCATGACGGTGGTGGAGAACGGGCTCGGCTGGGTTGTGACGCCGGGCCGAGCCGATCAGCTCGCCGCGGCGATTCGTGCGGCGTCCACGTCCCGCGACGGCGCTTTTGCCGAACGTGCGGTGAAGGCGGCATCGAGGTTCGATCGCAGCGTTGCGATGAACGCCTATGCCGCCCTGATCGACGAATTGTTGCGCAACCCTAACCTCAGGGAGCAACGATGAGCGAGAACAAGCGGGTGGTGCTGGTCACGGGAGCGAGCGGTTTTGTCGGCCGTCACCTCGTGCCTGACCTGGTGCGCGAGGGATGGTCGGTTCGCCGGGCGGTCCGCAGCCCGGAAGGTCTCGATGACGAGGTCGTCATCGAGACGATCGGCCCGGACACCGATTGGAGTGCCGCGCTCGAGGGCGTCGACGCCATTGTTCATCTCGCCGCGCGCGTGCATCACAAGCACGAGGAGCACGCGGTCCAGCTCTATCGCAACGTCAACATCGCCGGCACGCTGCATCTGGCACGCGCTGCGGCGACCGCCGGCGTGGGCCAATTCATCTTCGTCAGCACCGTTCTCGTGCATGGCCGCAGCAATGAAGGCCGCGCGCCGTTCAGCGAGGACGACGTCCTTACGCCGCGCGGCCTCTACGGCATGTCCAAGGCGGCGGCCGAGGCGGGCCTGCGGACACTGGCGCGCGACAGCGACATGAAGATTTCGGTGGTCAGGCCTCCGCTGGTCTACGGCGCGGGCGCCAAGGGAAATTTCGCGCTGCTGACGCGCGCGGTGAATTTGGGGGTGCCGCTGCCCTTTGCCGCGATCCGCAACCACCGCGCTTTCCTGGCCGTGCAGAATCTCTCGTCCTTCATCCTGCGCCGGCTGGCCCATCCGGATCCCGCGAGCAATTTTGATATATTTCTTGTGGCCGACAGGGAGCAAGTCTCGACGCCCGAATTCATCGAGCGCCTGGCGAAAGCCTCCGGCAAAAGCCCGCGGCTGTTCGGCATGTCGCCCGAATTGCTGGGCACGTTGTTCGGTCTGCTCGGCCGGCAGGACACACATGACAGCCTGATCGGCTCGCTCGAACTCAACGTCTCCAAGGCAATCGCGACCGGATGGCAGCCGGAGATCTCGCTCGACGAGGGTCTGCGCCTGGCGCTGGCGGCTCAGGATGCCTGAAGGCGGGAGAACCGCCGCATCACGACCACAACCGCGATGGCGCTCGTCAGAAGCGTGATCAACGTGACTGTCATCGACCCGGCGCGGACGGTGAGAATGGCAAGCGCCGCCAGCATGAGGTTGAGCCCAAACACGTCGCCGATGACGCGCGGAACCGAAAACCCGTTATCGGTGGCGCGCTGATAGAAATGCGAGCGGTGCGCCGACCAGAATTGCTCGCGCCTGGCGACGCGGCGGAACAATGTGATGGTGGAATCCGCGAGATAATAGGCGGGCAGCAGCAGCGCCGCGGCGGGTTGTCCGTGCCAGGCGAGCTCGAGCAGGCACCAGCCGAGCAGAAGGCCGATCGGCAGGCTGCCGACATCGCCTAGAAACACTTTTGCGACCGGCTTGTTGAACGGCGCAAAGCCTAGCATCGCGCCGCAAAGGGCGGTTGCGATCAACACCGCCGGCCATGACAGTTCGCCGAGCAGTCCGAGCAGCAGCAGCGCGGCAGTGACCGGCACCACCTCTGCCACCGTCATGAGATCAAGCCCGTCCATGAAATTGACGAGGTTCACGAACCAGATTCCGGCGAGCAGGATCAGGCCGCGTTCCAGCGCCAGCGGCAGGGCCGAGACGATGCGCGCATCGTCAGGCGCTGTGAAGACGACAGCGCTGACGCAGGCGGCTTGAAGCACGAGCCGCACCAGGACCGGAAGTGAAACGATGTCGTCGGCGAGCCCGACCAGCGCAATCACGATTGTTGCGATGACCAGCGCCGGGGGGATCGCAACGTTGACCCAGGCTGCCCACGCCAATGCGACGACGAGCGTCGCCGATACCACTGCGATGCCCGCGCCCTGCGGGGTCGGGATGCGATGCGAGGAGCGCGCGTTCGGTCGCGCCAGTGCGTAGCGCTGGAGCAGGGGACGGCAGGTCCAGGTGATGAGAGCCGACGTCAGCGCGGCGATCGCAACGGCAAGCAGCGAGGTCACGATCGTGGGCGTGGTCACTCCGGGACCCCGAGGTGCGCCGAGCCCTGCGCGGCTTTTTCCGCGCTGAGGATCCAGACCAGGCCGCCGAATGCGCCGACGATGAACGAGACCGCGCCGAACAGCAGCGAGATGTTGACGCCTTCATTGGCAGCAAGCCCGGCGAAGCCGAAGGCCAGTCCCATGCTCGCCTCGCGCACGCCCCATCCGGCGATCGAGATCGGCATCAGGGTGATCAGCATGACCGGCGGTACCAGCAGGAAGACCTGGGCGAACGTGACCGGCGCTGCTATCGACTGCACCACGCACCAGGCAATGACGACGGCCAGCACGTGAACCAGCAGCGACAGGACCGCGATCGCGGGTCCGCGGGTGCGGCTGAAGATCACGCGGTTGGCGATCACGGCGCAGGCGTGAATGTGGTGGGTGGCCCACCACGTCTTCAGCCACGGCCATTTCAGCGCGCCGAAGATCAGGAAGCCGATGCCGCCGGCAAGGGCCGCGAAGTCGACGAGCAGCAGCGCCGAACGACCATGCGGATCGGTGATCAGCTGATAGCTCCATGGCAGGCTCGCGACGATGAGGATCGCGAGCGCGACGAGGCCGATCGCGCGATCGACGAAGATCGAATAGGTCGCCGCACGCCATCCTGCGCCGGCGCGCGCCACCAGCCAGAGCCGGACCGCGTCGCCGCCGATCGCGGAGGGCAGCGTCTGGTTGAAGAACGAGCCGATCACGTTGTAGCGCATGGCGCGACCGAGCTCGAGCGGCGCACCGCATTCGGCACTGATCTCGCGCCAGCGCAGCACGCCGACGAAGATTTGCAGGAACGTGATCGCGATCGCCATGCCGATCCAGAACAGGCTGGTCGCGGTAAAGCGCGACAGCAGCTCGGTCAGGTCGACCTTGCGCAGCGCCAGATAGAGCAGCGCTGCGGAGATCAGAATTTTGGCTGTCGACAACAGGATTCGGCGCATCTCGCCCGCGGGGTTTGCTAAGATTGAGGCAACCCGACGCACGGCGCCGAATTCGGCCGCTTTGGTATGGTTTTGGCGTCGATCTTGCAATAGCTGTGATCGGCGGCGGAAGGTTATTGCGAGCCCCTCGATACCGGCCAGGGCGGTGCCCCGGGCAGGCTTTGGGGATCGCTTGGGAACAGGATGACGGATCGATTTTGGTCGCGCGACCGGCCGGTTTCACAGGCTTTCACGTCGCACTGTTCGCGCATGTTTCTGCCTGGAAACGTCATCATGACCGGTCCGCCGATCCGGCTCCTTGATCAGGGCCAAATGCGCCGCGGCGTCACCTATCTTGACGCCGCGACCCGTGTAGTATCCAAGCCGATCGCACAGGGTCCACAATTTTGTCACCCGGTATCAGGGCGACTTCAAGGTTTGAGATGACGATGGACAAACGCATTATCCCCCTGATCATGTGCGGCGGCGCCGGCACGCGGCTGTGGCCGGCTTCGCGCGAGGTGCGCCCGAAACAGTTCCTCCCGCTGTTCGGCGCGCGTTCGACCTTCCAGGACACGCTGCTGCGCGTCTCGGACGGTACGCTGTTCGATCGCCCCATCGTCATCACCAACGCCTCCTATCGCTTCATGGTGCTGGAGCAGCTCGCCGAGATCGGCATCGAGGCCGACGTGATACTCGAGCCGATGCGCCGCGACTCCGGGCCCGCGATCGCCGCCGGCGCGGCATTCGCGCAGAATCGCACCAATGAAGCGATCGTGCTCGCGCTCGCCGCCGACCACGTCGTGCAGGACAACGCCGCCTTCGTCGCGGCGTGCCGTGAGGGCCTCGCGGCCGCGAGCACGGGCCGCATCGTCACCTTCGGCGTCAAGCCGGAACGGCCGGCGACCGAATACGGCTATATCAGCCCGGGCGAGGTGATATCGGGCGAGGTGCACGCGGTTGCGCGCTTCGTCGAGAAGCCGGATGCGGTGAAAGCTGCCGACTACGTCAATTCGGGCTACCTCTGGAACAGCGGCAACTTCATGTTTCCTGCGGCGCTGCTGCTCGACGAATACGGCAAGGTGGATGCGGCGAGCGTGGAGGCGGTGTCCAGCGCGGTGGCCGGCGCGGGGCGCGATCTCGGCTTCGTCACACTGGAACCGCAGGCGTTCGGTGCGGCCAAGGCGATCTCGATCGATTACGCCGTGATGGAGAAGACTTCGCGCGCGGCGGTGGTGCCGGTGTCCTGCGGCTGGTCCGACGTTGGCTCCTGGCGCGCGGTGTGGGAGCTGTCCGACAAGGATGCGCAAGGCAACTCGGCGCACGGCACCGCCGTGTTCGAGGACTCGCGCAACTGCAACGTCACGACCGATCATGCGCTGGTCGCGCTCGAGGGCGTCGACGATCTCGTCGTCGTGGCGACTGCGGATGCCGTTCTCGTCTCGCGCCAGCAGGATGCCAACGGCTTGAAGCGCCTCGTGACGAAACTGAAAGCGGTCGCGCCGAAGGTCACCGAGGAGCATCTCAAGGTGCACCGCCCCTGGGGCAGCTACCAGTCGGTCGACAATGGCGAGCGCCATCAGGTCAAGCGCATCGTGGTCAAGCCGGGCGGGCGACTGTCGCTGCAGAAGCACCACCATCGCGCCGAGCACTGGATCGTGGTCCGCGGTGCGGCTCGGGTCACCGTCAACGAGACCGTGAAGACGGTGCACGAGAACGAGTCCATCTACATTCCGATGGGCGCGGTGCACCGGATGGAGAACCCCGGTAAAATCATGCTGGAACTGATCGAGGTTCAGACTGGAAGCTATCTCGGGGAAGACGACATCATACGGATTGAAGACGACTATCAAAGGTCGTAACCAGCAAACTCCGAATCACGCTATCCGGGCTCCACAAGCCCGCACTTTGCGGCTTAAGGCCCGGAGAACGTGTAACTTTTTGAATCAAATCGTGTCCGGGCAATCAGGCCGGCATTCGCCACATCTGTGGCACCCGTGCTAGAAGCGGCCCGGGGATTTGCGGTGAATCGGGGTTCGATCAGATGAGTTCCATGGGATCACAACCGGCTAAGGCCGGCTTGCGCGTCGGCGTCGTCGGCGCAGGCGTGATGGGCAGCAACCACGCGCGAGTGCTCGCCGGTCTGCCCGGCGTCAGCCTTGTTGGGGTGGTCGATCCTTCGCCCGCGCATCGCGCGCGCGCGACCGAGCTTGCCAACTGCAACAGCTTTGAAACGCTCGACCGGCTCCTCGCCGAGGGCGTCGATGCCGTCACCATCGCAGCGCCGACCCATCTGCATCACGAGGTCGCGCTCGCCTGCATCGCCAAGAACATCCACGTGCTGGTCGAGAAGCCGATCGCCTCGACGGTCGAAGAGGGCCGTGAGATCGTCGCCGCCGCGCAGAAGGCCGGCGTCACGCTGATGATCGGCCATGTCGAGCGTTTCAATCCGGCGGTTGCCGCGGTCAAGCAGGCGATTGCAGGCGAAGACATTCTCTCCATCGCGATCACGCGCGTCGGTCCGTTCCCGCCGCGCATGTCCAATGTCGGCGTCGTCATCGACCTCGCCGTGCACGACATCGATCTGATCCGCTGGTTCACCGAATCCGACATCGTCGAGGTGCAGCCGCAGCTGTCGAGCGCGGTCGCCGAACGCGAGGACATCGCGCTGCTTCAGTTCCGTACCGCCAGCGGCGTGCTCGCGCACATCAACACCAACTGGCTGACCCCGTTCAAGGCGCGGAGCGTCACGGTCGCGACCCGTGGCAAATACGTGATGGGCGATCTGCTCACGCGCCAGGTCACCGAATGTTTCGGCTTCAAGCCTGACGGCAGCTATTCGATGCGGCATCTGCCCGTCGGCCATGACGAGCCGCTGCGAGCGGAGCTGATCGCCTTCCTCAAGGCCGTGCGAAACGGCGAGACGCCGGCTGTTACCGGCGACGAGGGCGTCGCAAGTCTCGAGATCGCGACGCAATGCCTCGAGACGCCGTCGCGGCCCGCAGCGACGGCGCCCGCCCGCAAGGGCCCGCGCCGCGTTGCCGGCTAAAACCCTTTCCATGTCGACCATTCAAGAAGGTGCCATGAACCAGCATCTGCGATCCGAACCCATTCCTTTCATCGACGTCGCCTCGCAGCGCCGCCGGCTCGGCGCGGAGCTCGATGCCGCGGTCAAGCGCGTTCTCGACCATTGCCAGTTCGTTAACGGCCCGGAGGTCATCGAGTTCGAAAAGCAGCTTGCCGCCTATTGCGGCGCCAAGCATGTGATCGGCTGTGCCAGCGGCACCGATGCGCTGCTGATGATCCTGATGGCGAAGAATGTCGGGCCGGGCGATGCCGTGCTGTGCCCGTCCTTCACGTTCATTGCAACCGCGTCGCCGGCGGCACGGACCGGCGCGACGCCTGTTTACGTCGACGTCGACGAAACGACCTTCAACATGAGCCCGGAGTCGCTCAAGCGCGGCATCGCGACTGCACGCAAGGCCGGTCTCAAGCCCGTCGCGGTGATTCCGGTCGATCTGTTCGGCCAGCCCGCCGATCATGATGCGATTGCCGAGATCGCCAAGGCGGAAGGTCTGTTCGTGATCGACGACGCCGCGCAAGGGTTCGGTTCGAGCTACAAGGGCCGCAAGCTCGGCACCTTCGGGCTCGCCACGGCAACCAGCTTCTTCCCCGCCAAGCCGCTCGGCTGCTTCGGTGACGGCGGCGCGATCCTCACCGATGATGACGAACTCGCCGCGACGCTGCGCAGCATCCGCGTGCACGGGCAGGGCGTCGACAAATACGACAACGTCCGCCTTGGTCTGACCGGCCGGCTCGACACCATGCAGGCTGCGATCCTGATCGAGAAGTTGAAGATCTTCGACGACGAGGTTGCCGCCCGCAACAAGGTTGCCGAGCGCTATGCGCGGGGCCTCTCGAAGGTCGTCACCGTGCCGCGTCTGGCGCCCGGCAATACCTCGGTCTGGGCGCAGTACACGATCCGTCTGCCGAAGGGCGTAGACCGCGACGGCTTTGCCGCTGCGCTCAAGGCTCAGGGCGTGCCGACCGCGATCTATTACGGCAAGTCGATGCATCAGCAGACCGCCTATAAGCAGTATCCCGTCGCCGAGGGCGGCCTGGCTGCTTGCGAAAGCCTGTCGCAGGACGTCATCAGCCTGCCGATGCATGCCTATTTGACCGAAGCCGATCAGGAGCGAATCGTCGCGGCCGTGCACGGCGCGCTCGCGGGCTGATCTGCCCTGATTTTGCAGCGGGCCGTCTCTTCCTCTAGAACAGGCGCATGCTCGGACGCATCTTCACGGTCGGTGGTTACACGCTGCTCTCGCGGCTGACGGGATTTGCCCGCGACATCATGCTCGCGGCGATCCTCGGCGCCGGCCCGGTGGCCGACGCCTTTTTCGTGGCGCTGCGGCTGCCCAATCATTTCCGCGCGATCTTCGCGGAGGGGGCCTTCAACGCCGCCTGGGTGCCGGCCTATGCCCATGTCCATGGCGAGCGCGGGGAGGGGGCAGCGCGGCTGTTCGCCGACCGCATTTTCACGCTGCTGCTGGCCTCACAGGTATTCCTGCTGATCGTCGCCTGGCTGTTCATGCCGCAGGCCATGAGCCTTTTGGCGCCCGGCTTTTCCGACGACGCCGAGCAGCGCAGGCTCGCGATCGAGCTGACCCGCATCACCTTTCCCTATCTCCTGCTGATCACGCTGGTGACACTCTATGGCGGCATGCTCAATGTGATGCAGCGCTTTGCCAGTGCCGCCGCCGCGTCGATCTTCCTCAACGTCGCGATGATGATGACGCTGGCGCTCGCCGCCTGGTTTCCGACGGCCGGCCACGCCGCGGCCTGGGGCGTGCTGATCTCGGGCTTCCTGCAATATTTCCTGCTCGCGGGCGACCTCGCACGTCATGGCGGCCTGCCGCGCTTCGCGCCGCTGAGGCTCGATGAAGACGTCCGCGGCTTCTTCAAAGCGCTCGGACCTGCGACGCTGGGCTCGATGGGCACGCAGGTCGCGCTGTTCGCCGACACCATCATCGCGACCTTCCTGCCCGCTGGGGCGCTGTCGGCGCTGTACTACGCCGACCGTCTCAATCAATTGCCGATCGGCGTCATCGGCATCGCCATCGGCACCGTGCTGCTGCCGGAAATGTCACGGCGGATCACGGCCAGCGACCACGACGGCGCGATGAAGGCGCAGCGCCGTGCCTTCGACTTCACACTGCTGTTCTCGGTTCCTTTCGTCGCGGCCTTCCTCACTGTGCCCGACGAGATCATGCGTGCGCTGTTTGCGCGTGGCGCGTTCTCCAAGGCCGACGCGGTTGCCGCAGGCAGCACGCTCGCGGCTTACGCCATCGGCTTGATTCCCTTCGTGCTGATCCGCAGCGCGGTCGCAACCTTCTACGCCCGCAAGGACACGGCAACGCCGGTCCGCGCCTCGCTGTCGGGCATCGCGGTCAACGTCGCGCTGAAACTCGCCTTGATGGGATCGCTCGCCCAGATCGGCCTCGCGCTAGCCACCGCCGTCGGTGTCTGGACCAATCTGCTGCTGGTGCTTTTCTTCGCCGTGCGGCGCGGCTTTCTCGTGCTGGATCGCGCCTGGCTGATGTCGCTCGCCAAATTCCTGCTGACCGGAATCATCCTCGCTGTGGCGTTCTGGCTGATCGCGCGTGTCGGCGGCTCCGCGCTGGGCACGATGCACTTCCACGATGAGGTGACGCTGGCGTTACTAGCCGTCGGGGGCACGATCGTCTACGCGCTCGCGATCCTCGTGCTGTTTGGTCGAAGCTGGCTGATCTCGCTGGTGCGCGGCTAGGCGCGCATCAATATATTCGTTGTAAGTCGCCGCCTGCTAGAACTGCGACAACCACGCGCGTCGGTTACAGGTGCAATACGCTTCTGACGCCGAACGGCCCTGGCACCATCTTTTCGATGTCGCCAGGGTCGCCCACGATCCGCCCCCCTGAAGACTCCGCGGATCGCTATCTGCTGGTAGCACCGGAGCCTCATGACGGTCTCGGGGATGAGCGTCCAGTCTGGACGCTCATGTTGTAGCGCGATCGCTGCCGGTCAATCGCTGTTGCTTGGACCTGCGTCAGGCGGCTCGTACGCCGGTGAGGAATTTCGATACCTCGCTCTTGAGGCGGCCGGAGTCGGAGGAAAGCGTCTGCGCCGCCGAAAGAACCTGTGAGGAAGCCGAACCGGTTTCGGTCGCGCCATGCTGCACATCGGTGATGCTCGACGAGACCTGCTGGGTGCCTTGGGCGGCCTGCTGCACGTTGCGGGAGATTTCTTGCGTTGCTGCGCCTTGTTCTTCGACTGCCGCAGCGATCGCTGAGACGATTTCGGACAACTTGTCGATCGTGTCCGAGATTTCCCTGATGGCGTTGACAGACTCCTGCGTTGCCCCCTGAATACCATTGATCTGCGTGCCGATCTCGCCGGTTGCCTTGGCAGTCTGCTCCGCCAGCGCCTTCACTTCGGAGGCAACCACGGCAAAACCGCGTCCCGCGTCACCGGCGCGAGCCGCTTCGATCGTGGCGTTGAGCGCGAGCAGATTGGTCTGGCCGGCGATCGTGTTGATCAGCTCGATGACGTCGCCTATGCGCGTCGCAGCATTGGAGAGCTCGCTGACGCGACCGCTGGTGGCGCGCGCCTGGGCCACCGCCGCGCTTGCCATTCGCGCCGATTCTTGTACCTGGTGGCTGATCTCGTTGATTGAGCAAGATAATTCCTCGGTTGAGGAGGCGACCGACTGCACGTTGGCCGAAGCCTCTTCGGAAGCGGCGGCAACGGTGGTGGACAGCTCCTTCGACCGCTTGGCGGTGCTGGAGAGCGTGCCGGCGGAAGCTTCGAGCTGGGTCGAGGCAGAGGAGACGTTGTTGACGATCTCGCCGATCATCTGTTCGAATTCACGAGTGATGCCGTCAACCCGTCGGCCGCGCTCAATCTTGGCTTCGGCGTCACTCGCGGCGGCTTCGTCGGCAATTCTTTTGGCGATTAAGGCCTCCTTGAATACCTGCAGGGCCCCAGCCATCGCGCCGATTTCGGTCCGGTCGCCCTGATGAGGCACTTCGGCGGCGAGATCGCCCTGGCCGAGGGCCTGCATCGGATGGATGATGGAAGCGATCGCCGTCGAGATGTCGCGGACGACGTAAAAACTGAAGCCGACGCCCAGAATGATCGCGATCACGACGATGATGGCGAGGGTCGTCAACGCCGAGGAATAGGTCTCGGACGCCAGCGCGGTCTCGCTTTCCGCCCCCCTGTTATTGAAACCAATATCCTTCCGCAGGATATCGTCGGACTCGTTGCCAATCTTGACGGCCTGTTTGTTCAACTCGAGGGCTTCGCGCGGGAGCTTGCCGGCTTCCTTGCGTGACAGCGCCATCACTTTGATCGCGATATCCTTGTAGTCCTGCCAATTCTTCGACCAGTCTTCGTACAGCGCGCGTTCCTCGGGAGAGGTGATCATGGCCTGGTAGGATTTGCCAATTGCGATGTTGTTTTCGACGACCTTTTCGAGCGCCTTCTCGACTGCGGCTTTCTCGTCGACCGTTTCAGCAAGGAGATGCGCGCGGAGCGTCGCGCGGTATGTAATTGTACCGGCATGCAATTCGCCCAGCACTTTCACGCTCGGTAGCCAGTGGGCCGAAATGTTGTGAGCATTGGCGTGCAGGACCCGCATGCTCTGACCGGCAAGCAGCCCCAAAGCAACCATGCCGAGGAGCAGGAGGGAGACGATCGAGATGATTTTTGAACGGATTGAGAACTTGTTGAACATGGGCACTCCGCGATTTATGCGCTCGGGCGCTTTGGATGACGACAGTCCGGATTGACGCGCCCGATGAGGGGAGCCTGCATCACAATCTGTGGTAACCTCTGACCAAGACCTTATGCAGCGTCCATTCTGGACACTTATCTCATTGCGCTGAGGTCGCCGCATAAAGCCGAAGCCGCGGACGTCGGTCTTGAGGCGACACCAATCGAAGGAGGGTCATATGCTTGCGGCGTACCCGATAATGCATCGTTTTGAGCGGCTCGCACTGGCAAAGGCGTACATTGAGCTCACGCGCGTGATGGTCGACTCTGTATTCGGCAAGGATCCCGCTGATCACTCGCTCCTGCTGATCGGCTCTGCAATCATGGTGGGCCATGCAGAGAATAAACCCATGAATGCAACGAAAATCTCGCATTACGTGGGCCTGCCGCGCTCGACAGTCATTCGCAAGCTCAACGAGTTCACGAGGATCGGCGTAGTCGTGCGTCACGGCAATTTCTATCTGCTGTCGGAAGAACGCGCGCGCAACCGGACGAAGTATGTCACCGAAGCGATGCGCATCTTCAATGCTGCCGAGAAGAGTCTGAAGGCGTCCAGTCTTGCTCTTGGAGGGCACGCTAAGACGGTCCCTTGAGCATTCCTCTGGAGAGTTTGTGGCCGTCCCATCGTGCCGGCCAGGAGGCGATATCCGATCGGGCGGAATGGCGGATCGCACGCTTTGGCGGTTCTGGATTGGGCGCGATGCCGAGATGAAGTGACGCTGATGCTGCTGGCCGCCGGAGGCCGCAGTTCGGCTCTTGAAAGGCCGAAACTAGCCCAAGGCTGCTAGCTCCCGGATCAGTCTATTGACGGTGCATGCAGGCCTGGACGTATTCCTTACGTGCCGGGTCTTTCTTGGCTTTGTAGAGACCCATCGCACTGGCTTCGTCGCGACACGTTTCCTTTTTCTCGACAATTTCCGGATGTTTCTCCGCCTTGCACTGAAAGCGGAAATGCCCTGGCGGATATTGCCCGCAGTTTTCCGCTTCGGCAGCGATGACAAGGCTGCCAAGAAGTATCAAAGCGCCAATCACTGTTCTAATCATGAGGCACCCGAACTAGACTGATGTTTCGCGGCCTTCACGACGAGCATAATGCCGACCCTCCCCAGCAAGCAACAGTGCGGTCCAGCCTCGCAGGACTAATGCCGCTGGTGCGGGCTCGCGCCCAGGGTGCAGCCGGCCTCCGCACATCTCTTGATTTTGCAAGGCCGTCGTGGTATCAGCCGCCCATGATTAAATGCTCGCGCAAAGTCAACTTCAACCACATGACCCGCTTCGGCTGGGCCGTGGAAGGAGTCGTGCGCTAGCATTTCGTCGACGACATCTTTTCACAAAGGCCCCGCCGGCGTCGGACGGGGCCTTTTGTTTGGCCACGCTCGCTGCCGGCACAACAGCAGGAGCGTACGATGCCACCACAAATATCGAACATCTCGCCCGGGATTGAGGGCGATGCCGCAAGGCGCGGCCTCAGCCTCTCGATCATGTCGGCGAAGAACGCGGTCGACCGGGCTTTGGCCGCGCGCCTCAAGGCGTCCGCCGCGGCGTTGGATGGCGCTTCGCCGGACAAGGATGCTGCCGGGCCGACGGCGCCAGGCGTCCTCGATCTTCTCAGGCGAGCCTGGCTTGCGGCCCGGCAGCGGCGCAGGAATCCCCGGCTCAACTTGCAGGATCTGAGCGACAGGGAGCTGATGGACATAGGCCTGACGCGCGGCGAGATCGACCATCTCACGCCTCAGCGCGCCCTCGATAACCTGAGAGACAGCACGCGGTATCTCTGGAGCCGTGGAGGGATGTAAATGATCAAGTGCAAGAAGCGGGCATGCGCTCTGAGAGCAAATGGCGGTCGTTACGGCCGCTTGTTCTCAGGCGTGCGCTGCGGCGCGAGTTCGGCAGCAGTTCTGCCGTCGGCCAATTGGCCGGGGCAGAGCCCATCCAAGACGCCCTGGAGATCATCGACCTTCTCAGGGAAATGACCGCGCTGCGGCCCTTCCGTCCGATCTCGCTCTGACGGGCCAAGCACGAGGCAATTTTTCGCGGGCCTGGCCTGCCTAATCCCGTTTGCACTGCCACTTTTTCCACGGCAATATGCCGGCAAAACAACCATAGGACGGGATAAGAAAAATGGCGGCTCCCATCAAGTTCGGCGTTGGCCAAAGCGTGCTGCGCAAAGAGGATGACGCGCTCATCCGCGGCAAGGGCCGCTATACCGATGATTATGCGCCGCAAGCCGCGCTGCGCTGCCTGATGCTGCGCTCGCCGCATGCGCATGCCAAATTCACCATCGATGCCAGCCGCGCCCGCACTCTTCCTGGCGTTGCGTTGATCCTGACCGCGGCCGAGGTCGGAGATCTCGGCCATCTGCCCTGCCTGTTCAATCTCGAGACCGATCCGTTCACCGGCCCCCCTTACCCGATCCTGGCCAAGGACGAGGTGCGGCATGTCGGCGATTCCGTCGCCTTCGTCGTCGCCGAGACCATCGACCAGGCCCGTGATGCGATCGAGGCCATCGACGTCAAATGGAGCCCGCTGCCCTCGGTGACCGGCGTCGTCAACGCCGTCAAGAAGGGCGCGCCGCAGGTCTGGCCGGATAAGGCCGGCAACGTCCTGTTCGACGTCTCCATCGGCGAAAAGGCGGCGACCGAAGCTGCGTTCGCCAAGGCACACGCGGTGGCCGAAATCTCCATCGTCAATCCGCGCGTGGTCGCGAGCTTCATGGAAGCGCGCGCGGCCGTCTGCGAGTACGACGCCAAGAACGATCATTTGACGCTGACTGTCGGCAGCCAGGGCAGCCATCGGCTGCGCGATATCCTCTGCCAGAACGTGCTCAACATCCCGACTGACAGGATGCGGGTGATCTGCCCCGACGTGGGCGGCGGTTTCGGCACAAAACTGTTTCCCTACCGGGAATACGCCCTGTTGGCAGTTGCCGCGCGAAAGCTGAAGAAGGCTGTGAAATGGGCGGCTGACCGTACCGAACATTTCGTGGGCGATGCGCAGGGCCGCGACAACGTCACCACCGCGAAGATGGCGCTGGCCGAGGACGGCAAGTTCCTCGCGATGGATTGCGACCTGATGGGCGACATGGGCGCGTATCTGTCGACCTTCGGACCCTATATCCCGCATGGTGGCGCCGGCATGCTGCCGGGCCTGTATGACATCCAGGCCTTCCATTGCCGGGTACGCACGATCTTCACCAACAGCGTGCCTGTCGATGCCTATCGCGGCGCGGGCCGGCCTGAGGCCGCCTATGTGATCGAGCGCCTGGTCGATGCCTGTGCGCGCAAGCTCGACATGACGCCGGACGCGATCCGCCGCAAGAATTTCATCCAGCCGAAGGCGCTGCCCTACAAGACTGCCACCGGCAAGATCTACGATTCCGGCGATTTCGCCGCGCATCTCAAGCGTGCGATGGAGATCGGCGACTGGAAGGAGTTTTCAAAGCGCGCCAAGGCGGCCAAGAAGAACGGGCTGATCCGTGGCATCGGGCTGGCGAGCTATGTCGAGGTCTGCGGCACCATGGGCGAGGAGACCGCCAATGTACGGATGGACCCCAATGGCGACATCACCGTCCTGATCGGCACGCAGTCGAGCGGGCAGGGCCACCAGACCGCCTATGCGCAGATCGTCGCGGAGCAGTTCGGTGTTGCGCCGGAGCGCGTCCACGTTCACCAGGGCGACACCGCCATGATCGCCACGGGCCTCGGCACCGGCGGCTCGGCCTCGATCCCCTCGGGCGGCGTCAGCGTCGAACGTGCTACGCGCGAACTCGGCCAGAAGCTGAAGGAGATCGCGGCACAGGCGCTGGAAGCGAGCGCTGGTGACCTCGAGATCACCGACGGCATCGTACGCATCGCCGGCACCGACCGCTCGATCTCGTTCGCCGATCTCGCCAAGCGACCCGGCGCGGATCCGTCCAAGCTGAACGCGAGCGCGACCTTTGCCAGCGCCGACGGTACCTATCCCAATGGCACACATGTCGCAGAGGTCGAAATCGATCCGGCCACCGGCATCATCAAGATCGTCAACTATGTGATCGTCGATGATTTCGGCAAGACACTCAATCCGCTGCTTTTGGCGGGCCAGGTGCATGGCGGCGCCATGCAGGGCATCGGCCAGGCGCTGATGGAGCAGGTGGTCTATGGCGCGGGCGACGGCCAGCTCATCACCGCGACCTTCATGGACTACGCGCTGCCGCGCGCGGCCGACGGTCCTTCCTTCGTGTTCGAGACCAACAACATTCCCTGCACGACCAATCCGATGGGCGTGAAGGGGGCGGGCGAAGCCGGTGCGATCGGCTCCTGTCCGGCGGTGGTCAACGCCATCGTCGACGGGCTCTGGCGCGAATACAAGATCGACCACATCGACATGCCGGCAACGCCGGAGCGGGTGTGGATCGCGATCAACGAGCATCGTCGCCGCCATAGCCTGTAAGGCGGTCGTCCGGCCCGCGGGAATTAACTGCCCGCGGCCGGGTTCTAACCTCAATGGTCATCCCCAAACCGACTTGCGAGCGGAGAGAAAGCCGATGAAACGTACGTTGATTGTTGCGGGCACCTTGGTGCTGGGTGCGGGCGCCGTCATGGCGCAGCAGGAGATTGCCGTCCAGCAGGACAATCTGATGCGCTCGCAGGCCAAGAGCCTCTACACCGTCATGCTGAAGATGACGAAGGGCGACATTCCCTACAACCAGAAGGCCGTCGACGAGGCAATCGCCAATCTGGATGCGGACGTAGCCAAGATCGCCAAGACGTTCGAGACCAATCCGAAGCAGGACGTGGTGAACGCGACCTACGGCTCGTCACCGAAAGTGTGGCAGCAGAAGGCTGATTTCGATTCGAAGATCCCGCCGGTGCAAAAGGCGATCGCCGATGTCAAAGGCAAAATCCACAATGTCGCCAGCCTCAAGGCGGCCTACACCTCGATCAATGACCGCTGCAACGATTGCCACGAGACGTACCGGCTGAAGCTGAAGTAAGGCTGCGGCTCGTCCACATGTAGCCCGGATGGAGCGAAGCGAAATCCGAGTGCGCTGTTGAGGCGGTGAGACTGTTCCCGGATGACGCTTCCGCTCCATCCGGGCTACGGGACTCATGATTCGGAGATGACCACGATCAATTCTCCTCCCACGCCCTGACGGATTGCCGTCAGAACGACTATGTTTGCTCGCGCCGCCGCGGCGTTGATGCCTCACGCTGTCAGGAGTTCCGACGCGCGGCGGGGATCTCAGTCAACAGCGAGACAGGCCATGGCAAAACCGTTCCCGTCGAAAACCCATATCGGCAACCATATGCTGCATCCGGAAACGCTGATGCTGACCTATGGCTACGATCCGCAGCTGTCGGAAGGCGCCATCAAGCCGCCGGTGTTCTTGACTTCGACCTTCGTGTTCAAGACGGCCGAGGACGGGCAGGACTTTTTCGATTACGTCGCAGGCCGGCGCGAGCCGCCGGAAGGCATGGGCGCGGGCCTGGTCTATTCGCGCTTCAACCACCCCAACAGCGAGATCGTCGAGGACAGGCTCGCCATCTACGAGCGTACCGAAAGCTGCGCGCTGTTCGCATCCGGCATGGCGGCTATCTCGACGACGATTCTCGCTTTCGTTCGTCCCGGCGACGTCATCCTCCATTCACAACCGCTCTATGGCGGCACCGAGACGCTGCTGACGAACACGCTGTCGCGTTTCTCGATCGGCGCGGTCGGCTTTGCCGATGGCGTTGACGAAGCCGTCGTCAACCAGGCTGCCGAAGAGGCGATGCGCAGGGGCCGGGTTTCGATGATCCTGGTGGAGACTCCGGCCAACCCGACCAATGGCCTGGTCGACATCGCGCTGATGCGCCGCGTTGCCGACGTCATCGGCAAGGCCCAGGGCCACACGCCGATCATCGCATGCGACAATACGCTCCTCGGCCCGGTGTTTCAGCGGCCGATCGAGCACGGCGCCGACATCTCGCTGTACTCGCTGACCAAATATGTCGGAGGTCACTCCGACCTGATTGCGGGCGCCGCGCTCGGCACCAGGGCGGTGATGAAGGGCATCAAGGCGCTGCGCGGCGCCATCGGCACCCAGCTCGATCCGCATTCCTGCTGGATGATCAACCGCTCGCTGGAAACCTTGAGCCTGCGCATGGAGAAGGCCAACAGCAACGCGCGCCTCGTCGCGGACTTCTTGCGCGACCATGCCAAGGTCGCCAAGGTCCACTATCTCGGCCATCATGCGGAGACGTCGCCAGCCGGGCGCGTGTTCGCGCGGCAATGCCTGGGGGCGGGATCGACGTTCTCGTTCGACATTGCCGGCGGTCAGGCGGCGGCGGAGGCGTTTCTCAACGGCTTGCAGATCTTCAAGCTCGCGGTCAGCCTTGGCGGAACGGAATCGCTGGCGAGCCTGCCGGCGACGATGACCCATTCCGGCGTCCCGGCCGACATCCGCCGCAAGATTGGCGTGCTCGATTGCACCATTCGGCTGTCGATCGGCATTGAAAACCCGTCGGACCTGATCGCGGATCTCGAGCACGCGCTGAGTGCAGCTTGAACGCCGCGCCAATGGAAAATCTTGCCTCGTGCCCGTTGGTTCCATTCGGCTGCGGGAAGAGCCCGCCCGGAATCGAAAAGGCCGGACGCTTCGCGCGTCCGGCCTTCGCGAAAAGTCGCTCTAAAACTTACTTCGTCACCTGGCCACGGATTTCGCCGCCCGGGTTGGCCGCGGTGTGAATGTTGACGTAGAGCTTGCCGGCGAGGAGATCGGAGGCCTGCGCGTCGGTGAGCGTCGCACTGCCTTCGACCGGGCTGCTGGCGATGCCCGGGATCGGGACCATCACGCCGGCATTCTTGCCGGCCTCAGCCGGGCCGTGGAAATGGGCGGCGGTGGCGGCGCCGGTGAGTCCGGAATAGGTCACCTTCCAGGAGAGCTTCTTGGTGGCGGCGTCATAGTCGAGATCGGCCTTGCCGGTGCCGCTGCTGGTGGTGGCAGGGACTTCGGACTTGCCGTCCAGCGTCGCCTTCAATTTCTCCGCGCTGGCCGAGCCTGCGAATGCGACGGCGGCTCCGAGTGCCAGCGTGGCAAAAAGCGCTTTGTTCATGGGTCTCTCCTGTTGACGCCCGATTACGGTCAACTTGCAAACAGTGCGGTTCCGACTTTATTCCCGGATTCCGATCAAACCATCTAAATTATTCGTGGCTGGAGCGGCGGCGGGATGATCCGTAAATTCGCTCGGGCGCGATGGGATCCTCAATGCTGCGACGAACAATTTGTGTCATTTTGATTGTCGGTGTCGCAGCCCTTGCCGCCTACTGGTGGCTGACCGCGCCGACCGCTTTGGCCTTGCCGGCTCCGACGCGCGGGCCTGATCTCGCCAACGGGCAGGAGCTGTTCAATGCCGGCGGCTGCTCGTCCTGCCATGCAGTGCCCAACCAGCCGGATCGTTTGCGGCTCGGCGGTGGTCTCGCGCTCGGCTCGCCGTTCGGCACGTTCTATGCGCCGAACATTTCGCCTGATATCACCGACGGCATCGGCCGCTGGAGCGAGGCCGATTTCGTCAACGCGGTGATGCGCGGCATCTCGCCCGAGGGCACGCACTACTTCCCGGCGTTTCCCTACACGTCCTACCACATCGCCAAGGTCGACGATGTCCGCGATCTCTTTGCCTACCTGAAGACATTGCCGCCGGTGTCGGGGCGGGTGCGCGATCACGACCTGCCGTTTCCCTTCAACATCCGCCGCAATGTCGGCATCTGGAAATTGCTGTTCATGGACGTCAGGCCGTTCATGCCGGATGCGACGCGCTCAGCGCAATGGAATCGCGGCGCCTATCTCGTCAACGGCTTTGGCCATTGTGCCGAGTGCCACAGCCCGCGCAACACCCTCGGTGGCGTCATTCGCGGCGAGCGCTTCGCGGGGGGCCCCAATCCCGAAGGCGAGGGCTGGGTGCCGAACATCACGCAGAAGGGCTTGGGCAGCTGGAGCGAGAAGGATATCGCCGACTTCCTTGAGACCGGCGACATGCCCGAGGGCGACAGCGCATCGCGCTCGATGCGGCCGGTGATCAAGAACCTCGCGCTGTTGACATCAGAGGATCGCGCGGCGATGGCCGCGTACCTGAAGTCGTTGCCGCCGATCGATGGTCCGACGCCGCCCAAGCGTAAAGAGGGTGGCGGCTAGAGCGGGTCCATTTCAATCGACACGCCGCTAGCTCGTGCCGAACGCCTTGAAGGTTATGATGGTGAGGGTGTCCTGGATGCCCGGCAGCACCTGCACCTTCTCGTTGACGAAGTGGCCGATGTCGGTGTCGTTGTCGACATAGAACTTGACCAGCAAGTCGTATTGGCCGGCGGTGGAATAGATCTCGGAGGCGATCTCGGCTTCGGCAAGCGCATTGGCGACCGTATAGGACTGGCCGAGCTTGCATTTGATCTGGACGAAGAAAGGAACCATTGCAGTCACTCCGAAGGCATATCTCGCCGGCTAATAGGCCAAAACCGCCCCGATTTAGCAAGCGGACTCGCCGACCGCCAGATGCCGGTCAGGGCCCTGAAATCACCGCCGCGGCGGAAAAGGCGTCCCTGAGTCGCTGAGCGAGTTCGGCCTTGCGGTAGGGCTTGGTCAGGACAACCGCCTGCGCCTGCGCGCGGCCTTGCTCGACCAAGGTCTCCAGCGCATAGCCCGAGGTGAACAGCACCGGCAGTCCCGGTCGAATGCGCCGGGCCTGGTCGGCGAGCTCCCAGCCGCTCATGCCGCCGGGCATCACGATATCGGTGAACAGCATGTCGATGCCGGGGTCGGCGCGCAGCCGCTGCAAGGCCTCCTTGCCATTGACGGCCGCGACGACGCGATAGCCGAGCGCCTCCACCCGAAGGATCACCGAGGAGCGCACGAACGGATCGTCCTCCGCGATCAGGATGGTCTCATGGCCGCGCGGCGCGGCGTCTTCGTTGTCCGTCGCGTCGGTCAGCAATTGTCCGCCGGCGCACGGCAGGTAGATCCGGATCGTCGTGCCCAGGCCCTGTTCGCTATAGATCGAGACATGGCCGTCGGATTGCTTTGCGAAGCCATAGACCATGCTCAGGCCGAGCCCTGAACCCTTGCCGACCTCCTTGGTGGTGAAGAACGGCTCGAAGGCGTGCTCGATCACTTCGGGCGTCATGCCTTCGCCGTCATCGGTGATGGAAATCAGCGCATAGGCGCCGGACGCCATTTCCGGGTGCAGCGCACGATAGTCGTCGTCGACCGCGGCGAGCTCCGTGCTCAGCGTCAGATGTCCACCTGACGGCATGGCATCCTGCGCGTTCAGCGCCAGATTCAGCACGGCGGATTCGAGCTGGGAGCGGTCGGCAAAGGCCTGGATCGTGCCGGGCCCGAAGGCGGTGCTGATCTCGATGTTCTCGCGCAGGGTGCGCTTGAACAGCTTGAGCATCGACAAGATCAGCTCGCGGCAATCGATCGTCTGCGGCCGTAGCAGCTGGCGACGGCTGAAGGCGAGCAGCCGCTGCGTGAGCTCCGCGCCGCGTTCACCGGACTGGCAGATGTCGTCGGCGAATTGCCGCAGATCGGGCCGGCCCTTGAGTTGCTCGCTGAGGTGCTCGGCATTACCGATAATGACGGTCAGGAGGTTGTTGAAGTCATGCGCGATCCCGCCGGAGAGCTGGCCGACCGTCTCCATCTTCTGCGCTTGCTGGAGCTGCTGCTCGGTCAGCTTGCGCGCGGTGAGATCGTGGACGATGCCCACATAGATCAGCTCGCCGTCCTGCCACGCCTGGCCGACCGACAGATCCATCGGAAAGTGTGACCCGTCCTTGCGCAGGCCGGTGGTCTCCCCAGTTGCGAAACGCTGCGCATGGGCGGCGGGCAGACGCTTCCCTTGGTCGGACATCAGCATGCCGATGTCGAGATTCATGACCTCGCCGGCGCGATAGCCGAACAGCCGTTCGCAGGCAGGATTGAACAGGAGAATGCGGGCTTGCGCATCGAACAGGATGACGCCGTCGACCGCAGTTTCGACGACTGCGGTGAGGCGCGCCACGCTTTCGCGCATCGCGCGCTGCGCCTCTCCGACCTGTTTGAGCAGCAGTGTCGCATCGCGGCGCTTGATCTCTTCCACTTCGAGCGCGGCCTGGACCTTTTCCAGCTCGAACGGAGAGGGGATCGTCAGGATCTTGGGCAGGAGCGGCCACAGTGCCGCCGCGGTGAAGATCGACGCAATAGCGGTCAGCGCCTTGACCAGGCCCTCGATGCCATAGACCGGGACCCAGAGCGTGTAGATCGACAGCAGATGCGTCAGACCGCACGCCGTAATGAAGATCGCAAACGCCCAATAGACCCACCCGAACTGGAGGTCGCGCCGTTTGGTGACGAGAATCGCCAGCGCAAACGGGATCGAGAAATAAGCCGCCGCGATGCAGGCGTCCGAGACGACATGGAGCCAGATCAGCTCAGGCTCCCACAGCAGGCAGATGCCGTGCGGTGACAGCGTCGAGGAGTCGAGGAGACGTTCGAAATAGGCCCACATGGTTGGTTCCCGAGAGGGGCAGGCCGGAGCCCGCAATTTTGAGTCGCTGGACGAATCCACCGACTAACGTGTCATTCGCACGCTTGGCCGCCAAGGCCGGGCGATGCCGTGGTCTTATTTTCGCAGGGTATGCACGCTTGGGGGACGACAATGCCGCGAAGCATCGGCCTCGCCTGATTCGTCGGCTTGCTGGGGCTCCGCCAGCGCGCTAGGGATGAGCCATGTCAGGACCGGTGATGACCATGTTTTCTCCAAGCAAGCGTATCCTGCGATGACCACACCCGTTGCGCTCACCATCGCCGGCTCCGACTCGAGCGGCGGCGCCGGCATTCAGGCCGACCTGAAGACCTTTGCCGCGCTCGGTGTCTTTGGCGCCTCGGCGATCACGGCGCTGACGGCGCAGAACACCAGAGGCGTCACCGGCATTCACGCGGTGCCCGCCGATTTCGTCACCGCACAGATTGACGCGGTCTTCTCCGATCTCGAGGTCGGAGCGGTCAAGATCGGCATGGTGGCGCAGGCAGGCAGCATCGATGCGATCGCCGCGGCGTTGTCGCGCTGGAAGCCTCGGCACATCGTGCTCGACCCGGTGATGGTCGCGACATCAGGCGACCGCCTGCTGGCCGCTGACGCCGTCGAAGCCTTGCGCACGAAGCTGATGCGGCTGGCGACCGTGATCACGCCCAATCTGCCTGAGGCCGCCGCACTGCTCGACGAGCCGGTCGCGCGAAGCGAGGCCGAGATCGAAAGCCAGGGGCGTCGTCTGCTCGGGCTCGGCTGCCGCGCGGTCCTGATCAAGGGCGGGCACGGCGAGGGTGCGGAGAGCACCGACTATCTCGTCAGCGCCGACACCACGATCGTACTCGCCGCGCCGCGCGTCGCCACGCGCAACACCCATGGCACCGGCTGCTCGCTGTCCTCGGCCGTTGCGGCCGGCCTTGCCAAGGGCGACGATCTCGAGACGGCCGTGCGCAATGCCAAGAGCTGGATCAGCGCGGCAATTGCTTCTGCCGACCGCTTCAGTGTCGGGCACGGCCACGGGCCGATCCATCATTTCCACAAGTTCTACTGACGCCGCTGCGAACGCCAGGCCTGCTCGTGTCAGCGGCCATGAATTCTGTTTGGCACGCTGGTGCTCAAGACATGTCCCTGCAAGCGCAATCAAGGCGGCGAAGACACCAAGCGGTACGAGGTGGGAAAATTCGCGATGGCGCAGGATGGTCAAGATGGCAGCCAAGATGATGGTCGCGCCTAGTGCCAAGCCCACGATGCGGCTGGCGGGGACCGCAATCAGAGCGGCGCTTACCATCTCCAGTCCGCCGGTGAGGCTGCTCCACCAGCGCGGATAACCCCATCGCGCGAAGTTGTCCTGCGTCGCGGATGTGCCGATGGCGTTGTAGAGGCCTGCGCCAAGGAGTGCCGCAACGAGCAGGCAGAGCGAAACAACATGGATCATGTCAGGGGCACATCCGTCATCATGGGGATGGCCGCCAAAATCATGATGACCGCCGTGAGGCCGTGAATGCCCAAAGCGCTGCGTACAGAGCCCTTGGCTGCAAGCACGAGCAGCATATCGCCAACGGGGATGATGGCTTCAACAAGCAGGACGATGCCGACCCCGCGCGGGAAGTTGCTCGCCATGAACGCCAGTAGGATCAATCCGGACGCGATGTCACGAACACCCTTGAGCCGGAGCCACCAGGCGATGTTGGCGCTGTCTTCAGGGAGCGGCAGGCCGAAACTGCGTATCGCTATCATTGGGTTCAGGAGATAAAGGATGCCGATCCCGATAATCGCGAGAGCCAGGAGCAGCGCCGCTCCGAGCGGAAGCCCATGCATGACAATCTTCCTATCATTCCAAGTTAATCTAGCGATGCTAGTTTATTTAAACTAGCGTTGCTAGATCGTCAAGCGTTGATCATAGATTGTTGGTGGCGTTTGGTCTGGGAGCTCGAAAGTGGGGATCGCGGAACGGAAGGATAGGCAGCGTGCCGAGCGTGAACGCCGCATCATCGCGGCCGCGCGCGTGATCGCCGAGCGCGAGGGATGGAGCGCCGTGACGATCCGTCGTCTCGCCGATGAGATCGAACATAGCCAGCCCGTGCTCTACTCGCATTTCGAAAACAGGGATGCGATCGTTAGTGCGGTTGCGCTGGAAGGATTCCGGGAGATCGCAGCCGCTCTTCGCGACTCAGCGAATGGATCGACCGGACGAAACGCCGTCAAGAATGTCGCGACGGCCTATCTCGCCTTCGCGCTCGATAATCCCGCGCTCTATCAAGCCATGTTTATCCTTCCGACAGATCTGCGCTTCGCCTCCGCCGAGACCAGACCGGAACTGCGGGCCGGGTTCGAAGCTCTTGCTGCAGTGGTGACGCCGTTTTGCGCCGATGTGGCTGTTGCAACCGAGGCGTTTTGGGCGGCGCTGCATGGGCTTGCCGAACTCGAACGTTCGGGCCGTATAAGGCCCAACATGCGCGGTGAACGTATCGCGCTTGTTGTTCGGGCCGTGGTTGCTTCTGGAAAATAGCCGCTGGTTCGGCTTGCACTGTGTCGGATGTGGGACGTCTTCTACCGCCCTGGTTCGGGCTTTGCGAAGAGCCATCGCCCGGCCATGTCGCCTGATTGTCGCATGCGGCTGATATTCGCGGGGAGGGCGAGGCAAGGTCTGATTCGTATCTGAGGGTGCCTCAAAGGTTCAATCGTCATCCCCCTGTCACGGGATATTGTTACAGGCTGTCGCATGGGAAGTTACGATGTGAGTGACGAGAGCCCGGAGCGGCGCTTTCGCACGTTGTTCATCTCCGACGTTCACCTCGGAGCCCGCGGTTCGCAAGCCGACCTTTTGCTGGACTTCCTGCGCTATCATGATGCCGACACCATCTATCTTGTAGGCGACATCGTCGATGGCTGGGCGCTGAAATCGAGCTGGCACTGGCCGCAATCGCATAACGACCTCGTCCAGAAGCTGCTGCGCAAGGCGCGCAAGGGCGCCAAGGTCATCTACATTCCGGGCAATCACGACGAGTTCCTGCGCAACTATTACGGCACGCATTTCGGCGGCATCGACGTCGTCGAGAACACCGTCCACACCGGCGTGGACGGCAAGCGCTATCTCGTCATCCACGGCGACATATTCGACCTCGTTGTGCAGAACGCACGCTGGCTCGCCCATCTCGGCGACAAGGCCTACGACTTCGCGATCCAGATGAATCGCTTCGTCAACTTCTTCCGTCGCATGTTCAAAGTGCCCTACTGGTCGCTGTCGCAATGGGCCAAGCAGAAGGTCAAGAACGCCGTCAACTATATCGGGGCGTTCGAGCAGGCGCTCGCAGCCGAGGCGCGGCGCCATGACGCCGACGGCGTGATCTGCGGCCACATCCACTACGCCGTGATCCGCGACGAGAACGGCATCCGCTACATGAATTGCGGCGACTGGGTCGAGAGCTGCACTGCGCTCGTCGAGCACGACGACGGCCGTTTCGAGATCATCACTTGGGCGGATCACCTGCAGAAGCCGGCAGAGGTTCCGCAGGTGGCGGCCAGAGCTGCCTGACGAGAGCTGCTTGATGCGCATCCTGGTCGCGACCGACGCCTGGCATCCGCAAGTCAACGGTGTGGTTCGGACGCTGACCAAGCTCGCTGATGCCGCCAAGACGCTCGACGTCGAGTTCACATTCCTGACGCCGCAATCGTTTCGCACTTTTGCGATGCCCAGTTATCGCGACGTACGACTCGCCATGCCGCGCCCGGCGCGCATCGCAAAACTGATCGCGGAAGCACGGCCCGACAGCATCCATATCGCGACGGAAGGGCCGATCGGCCTGATGGTCCGCCGCTATTGCCGGCAGCGCAAGCTGCCGTTCACGACCAGCTTCCACACCCGCTTCCCCGAATATGTTCGCGCCCGCGTGCCGGTTCCGGGTTCGCTGATCTGGCGGGCGCTGCGCCGTTTCCACAGTCCGAGCCGGGCCGTGATGGCGGCGACGCCTGCGCTGGCCCGCGAACTCGGCGAGCGCGGCTTCGACAATGTCGTGCTGTGGCCGCGCGGTGTCGACACGCATCTGTTCCATCCTCGGGCCGTCGACCTCTGCCTGCCGGCTCCGGTGTTCCTCTCGGTCGGCCGCGTCGCGGTGGAGAAGAATCTGGAAGCGTTTCTCGACCTCGATCTGCCAGGCACCAAGGTGATCGTCGGCGACGGACCGGCGCGCAACGCGCTGGAAGAGGCCTATCCCGAGGCGATTTTCCTGGGCGAAAAGCACGGCGAGGAGCTGGCCGACATTTATGCGGCGGCCGACGTCTTCGTGTTTCCGAGCAAGACCGACACGTTCGGGCTCGTCCTGCTCGAGGCGCTTGCCAGCGGCCTGCCGGTTGCGGCGTTCCCGGTGAAGGGGCCGCTCGACGTCATCGGCAATGCGCCGGTCGGTGCGCTGGACAATGACCTACGCAATGCCTGCTTCGCGGCGCTCGACATTTCCAGGCAGGTCTGCATCGAATTCGCCGCCGCCTACACCTGGGAGGCCTCGGCGCAGGCCTTCATCGACAGCATCCGCGCGGTCGGTGCCGTGCTGCCCGGCCGGGACGGGGCGGAGCAGCCGCGTTTCGTCGCTTAAGGGAAAAAATCCTCGCGCGGAGGTGTCTTGCCCGCACCTCGCCGGCCGCGATAACATCGCGCCATGTCCGAACAGCCCCTTCCGATCGGCCCCGCCGATATCGACGCCGCAGCGCGCGTGCTCGCGCCGTTTGCCGTCCGCACCCCACTGTTATCCTTTCCCGTGCTCAACGAGCGCGTTGGCGCCAAGGTGTTCCTGAAGCCGGAGATGCTCCAGCGCACCGGCTCCTTCAAGTTCCGCGGCGCCTTCAACAAGGTGTTTTCGATCCCGCAGGACAAGCGCGCCGGCGGCGTCGTGGCGTTCTCCTCCGGCAACCACGCCCAGGGCGTGGCGGCGGCAGCCAAGATCCTGGACATGCAGGCAACCATCGTGATGCCGATGGATGCGCCGCTGTCGAAGCGCGAGCGCACCAAGTCCTATGGCGCCGAGGTCGTGCTCTATGACCGCGATCGCGACGACCGCGAGGCGATCTCGCGCGGCATTGCCGAGAAGCGCGGCGCGACATTGGTCAGGCCCTATGACGATCCCTTCGTGATCGCCGGCCAGGGCACTGCGGGCCGCGAGATTGCGGACGACATGGCAACGCTCGGCCTGTCACCGGACATCGTGGTGGCGCCGGCCTCCGGCGGCGGCCTGATCGCAGGCGTCGCAACGGCCGTAAAGGCGCGTTATCCGCAGGCCCAGATCGTGGTGGCCGAGCCCGAGGCGTTCGACGATCACGGCCTGTCGCTGACCGCAGGCCATCGCGAGCCGCACCCGCCGGCCGGCCGCACCATCTGCGACGCGCTGATGGCGCTGATCCCCGGCGAGATGACCTTCGCGATCAACAGCAAGCTGCTCGCGCGCGGCGTCACGGCGTCGGACAAGGAAGTCGGCGCGGCCGTCGCCTTTGCCTATCGCGAGCTGAAGCTTGTGGTCGAGCCCGGCGGTGCGGTCGGGCTTGCCGCATTGCTCGCTGGCCGTCTCGACGTCGCCGGGAAGAACGTCGTCATCGTGCTCTCCGGCGGCAATGTCGATGCGGATCTGTTTGCCGAACTGGTGGCCTGAGATTCTGATCTTCCGAGATGACCAGGGGGCAGAGCGTTTCCGCTCTGCCCCCCTTTGTCGTTGCTTGATCGGCTGCGATCAGCGCCCGAAGCCGTGGTGACCACCGCCACCGCCGCCGCCCATCATCGGCGACTGGTTCATCGACTGGCGGAAGTTGTTGCCGCCGCCATTACCCATCGCATTGAATTGCGGGCGATTGTTCAGCACCTGCACCTTGTTGACCGGATTGTTGTTGAGCCTCACAACGCCGGTGTTGACGCGGATCGGGTTGTTCTGGGTCTGCACGGTCGTCGTCTTCACGCCGGTGGTCTTGACGTCCACCGTCGAGCCTTTGCCGATGTTCACGGGCATGCTCACGATCTTGCCAGGCGTACCGGTATTGTTGTTGCCGGTGTTCTGCGTCGTGGTGGTCACCGGCAGCGTCGTGATCTTGCCGATACCGCCATTGTTATTGGTCGCGTTGGTCGGCGCGGGCAGGGTGACGATCTTGCCGGGGTTCTGTGACGGCGTGCCGTTCTGCGTGTTGCCCGTCGGCAGGTTGGTGATCTGGCCACCATTGCCGAGCTTGCCGATGACGTTGCCGTCGCCCGGCTTCTGCCCGACCGGCAAATTGCCGTTCATCTGCGAGCCGTTGCCCTGCTGCATCAGCGGCATGTATTTGGGCTGACCGAGATTGCCGACCTTGAACGTTGGGGCAATGTTCTGCGGAGCCAGGAACTTCGTCGGCTGCATCAGGGGGATCAGCTTCGGATGCGCTTCGAGCTTCAGCGCGACTTGCGCATAGGGGCTGTTGCCGTAGCTGTCGTAGAAGCTCTTGTAGCCGAGCGGCGAGTTCGTCAGCACCGCCTGGTGCCAGGCCTGCGAGATCAAGAGGTTCGCAAGCAGCCAGCGGATGTGGTCGCACAGCGGGTCGTGCGGATACATCGCGACAAACTCCTGATAGTACTCGGGTCGGCCCTCGGACAATACGTAGTCATAGGCCTGGCGCGCCGAGCGGCTCGGCAGGTTGGAAGCCATCTGCACCACCGGTGAATGCACCGGGGCGCGGTTGGCGGCCACGGCCGTGTCGCCGAAGAACGTGAAGTCGGAGGTGAGCGATGAGCTCTCCCACGGCGTCTGCGCGCCGCTGGTGGTCTGGTTCACCGCGAGACGCACGCGCTTGAACAGCTGCTCGATCGGCACGTTGGGTTCACGCGCGACGTTCAGGAAGGCCTGCGTATAGGGGCTGTGGCCGCCATTGCCGTCGAGCGCTTCGGCGCCCGGCGCGGTTGAATAACCCACGATCGAGCCGTTCGGCGCATCGACGATGGCCAAGCCGCGGCTGGCGTCGTTGACGTTGGGGAACGGGTTGTTGCGGCAGGCATCGAGGATGACGATGCGCATGCGGCTCGGGATCGTCTCCAGCGTCGACATCACGTCGACCAGGCGGACGGAATCGTTGACGAGCTCGTTCTGGTTCGTGACCTTCGCATCGACGGGAACGAGATAGTTCTCGCCGGCGAGCTGCACGCCGTGACCGGCATAATAGACCATCGCCACCGTGTTCGGGCCCCGCGCGGACACCTTGGCCGAGAAGTCCTGCACCACGCGCAGCATGTCGTTCTGGCCGAGGTCGGTCGCCGAGATCACCTCGAAGCCGGCAGAGTTGAGAAACTGCGCCATCGACTGCGCGTCATTGTCGGGGTTCGCGAGTTGCGGCGCGTTCTGGTAGTTCGAATTGCCGATCACCAGCGCCACGCGCTGCTCCGGGCCTTGCAGCGCGGTCGGGGCGGGTTCGACGGGGGCGACTTGGGCGGAAACCGGACCGCAGGCGAAGCCGAACAGGCTTCCCAGCAGGCCCGCAGTCATCAGGGTGGATTTCAGGCGGAACATGACGTGCTCCCTCGGGGCTAATCTCGATGCGAGATTGGTTGCGAGGAAACTAGGTCGCGTTCGAGCCACGGTCCGTGATCGTGGTCACCCCTGGCGCGATGCGTGATCTGGGTCACGAACGGAACCGCGATGAGGAGGGATCCGAAGCCAGCTCAGCCCGAGGCAAGAGCCCTTACGAGAAGAACGCGATCTTCTCAGCTTGGGTCATGCGGCGGATCGGCGCCAGCGCGTCGTTGGCAGCGGGGCGAGGCTTCTGCAGGATGCCGCTGGCGAGAATGGTGGCGCCGAGCGAAGGCTCGGGCAGCGGGGACGGCATCGGCAGCGCTGCGCTGGGAGCTGCGTTGAATGACGCGGCGGCCACCATGGCGGGGGCCGGCTGCTCCATCACTTCGGCAGCTGCTTCCGCGATGGCGTCTGTGAGGCGCGCGAGCGATTCCATTGCGATCGGGATTTCGGCGACAGGCTCCTCGGCATCAGGCTCTTCGGCATCAGGCTCCTCGACGAGGGGTGCGACCGACGCCCCCATCGCGACGGGCTCCGCTGCCAGCGGCTCCGGCATCGGTTCCGGCACGGGGGCTTCCATCTCCATGGGCTCGACGATCGCGTCGAACTCCGGATCTGGCGCGGCCATCTCCAGCGCGATGGCGTCGAGTATGGCTTCGTCCTCGGCTTCGGCGGCGGCATCGAGCGAGAACTCGTCAGTGATCTCGGCGACGCCCGCGTGAGCGACGACGCTGTCATCGGCCGCAGCAAAACTCTCCTCGACGACGGCGTGGCTCTCGGCAATCTCGGGTTCGACCGCGACGTCCATCATCGCGTCCTCGGCGATGCCGCTCACATCTGCGGCCGCCTTGGGTTCAGAAGCGATCTCTTGTGGCGTCTCCGTAAAAGCCGCGGGTTCTTCGGTCGCCATCGCAACGGGCGCTTCGGCGGCCGGTGCCTCCGCGACCGGTGTTGTTGCCTGCGCAGGCGCCGGAGCAGGCCGCGCTGCCGCTTGAGGCGCTGCGACGCCGCCAGCGTCCGTCTGCTCGACGCGATCCCTCAGCAGATCGAAGGCGGCCTTGAGGTCGCCGCGCGGGTCGATGGTCGGCACCTGGGCGCAGGCCGCTTCGATCGAGGCGAGCTGCGAATCAATGAGGTCGCAGATTCGCCCGTCGGCGCCGATCTCGCGCCAGCGCCAGGAGATCTCCTTGATGATGCGCACGCCGCGCGGAATAGGCGCAAGGCTCGCCTCGAGCACGGCAGGATCGAACGCCTTGGCGGCGGCGATTTCCGCCTCCTCGACCGCGCGGCGGATCGCAACCAGTGCTTCGGGCAGACGATCCTCGACGACGGGTTGGCGCTGTGCCGCCAGGGTTTCTTCGATTTTCGCGACCGCATCCAGCACCATTCGGGTGTCGGCATTGCGGTTGCGCTTGGCGTATTCGCCGAGGAACCAGCGGCCGCGCGCGGTCTCCATGAAGGCTTCGCTGATCGCGTCGTAATCCTGCTCGTTCGGCTCGGCCGCGCGGGCAGACATAGGCGAGAGGGCGAATGCTTCAGAGGCCATGACAATCTCGTCGCGCAAATCACTACGCGTTACTGTAACGATCACCACGATATCGACCGAATCGCAATTGGTTTGATGCCACCCGAATCACAAATCCCCACGCCAGCATCGGTCAAGCGGCGATTCGCCGTGAGTCTCGCGCTGTTTTATTCGGCCGTGTTCGCGGTATCAGGCACGCATCTGCCGTTCTTCCCGGTCTGGCTCAAGGCGATCGGCATCGACGCGTCCTGGATCGGTCTGATCAATGCACTGCCGGCGCTGACACGCTTCACCACGCTGCCGCAGATCGCCGCCTTTGCAGAAAAGCGACAGGCGATTCGTGCGGCCATGATGATCTCGGTGCTGGCCACCGCGGTCGGCTTTGCGGCCGTCGGCCTGCAGCAGCAGCCGCTGGCGCTGTTCCTGATCTACGCACTCACCTGCATGATGTGGACGCCCACGACGCCGTTGACCGATGCCTACGCGCTGCGCGGGGTCGCGCGTTACGGGTTCGACTACGGACCCGTGAGGCTGTGGGGCTCGGCGGCGTTCGCGGCGGGCTCGCTCGCCTGCGGCTATCTGGTCGACATCATCGCGGCGCGCGATCTGATCTGGATCATCGTCGCATGGGCCGTCATCGCGGTGCTCGCCAGCCTGCTGCTTCGGCCGCTCGACGATGTCAGGCGCAAGACGGCGGAGACGCATGTCGGCAAGTCGCTGCTGCGCGATGCCGGCTTCTTGGCCGTGATCGCCTCGGCCGCGCTGATCCAGGGCAGCCACGTCGCCTATTACACGTTTTCCGCCATCAACTGGCAGCTCCATGGTCTCGGCGGCCTGACGATCGCGGGGCTGTGGACGCTGGGGGTGATCGCCGAGATCATCGTGTTCGCGCTGTCACCGCGGTTCTCGCTGCATCCGTCATCGCTGATGGCGATCGGCGGGCTGAGTGCGGTGCTGCGCTGGATCGTCACGGCGAACGAGCCGCCGCTGGCGCTGCTCGCGATTGCGCAGCTCGGTCACGGTCTCACCTTCGGCATGACCATCGTCGGCACCATGACGTTGCTTGTGCAGCGCGTGCCGTCGCATCAGATCGCGCGCGGGCAGGGCTATCTCGCCGCATGCAGCGGATTGTTGGGCGCGTCGACCTCGATCGCGTCAGGCGCGATCTACGCGCGCATCGGCGATAATCTGTACTACGTCATGGCGGCGATGGCCGCTGCCGGCGCGCTCGTGATCTGGTCGGCCCGGCATCGGCTGATAGCTCAGCCCCAGAGTGAGGCATCCGGCGGATAGACCAGGCTCTCGTCATAGCGCAGGGCGTGATCGCGATCGCGTGCCAGCAGTAAGGGGCCGTCGAGGTCGACGAAGCGCGCCTGCGGTGTCACCAGCATCGCGGGCGCCATCGACAGCGACGTCGCGACCATGCAGCCGACCATGATCTCGAAGCCGAGCGCCTGTGCGGCGTCGGCCATGGCGAGCGCCTCAGTGAGCCCGCCGGTCTTGTCGAGCTTGATGTTGACGGCGTCGTAGCGGTCGCGGAGCGCCGCGAGGGTTCCGCGGGTGTGCACGCTCTCGTCAGCGCAGACTGCGAGCGGCCGCTTGATCTGCGCCAGGGCCTCGTCCCGACCTGCCGGCAAAGGCTGCTCGACCAGCGTGACGCCGACATCGGCGCAGGCGGCAAGGTTCTGCTCCAGATTGGCCTCGGTCCAGGCCTCGTTGGCATCGGCGATCAGCTCGGACTCAGGTGCTGCCTTGCGAACCGCCGCGATCCGCTCTGGGTCGCCGTCGCCGCCGAGCTTGATCTTGAGCAGGGGCCGGTGTGCCGCCCTGGCGGTCGCCGCCGCCATGGCTTCGGGTGTACCGAGCGAGATCGTGTAGGCGGTGGTGCGCTCACCCGGCACAGGGCGGCCCAGGAGGTTCCAGGCCCGCCGGCCTGCCGCCTTGGCCTCCAGATCGATCAGGGCGCAATCGAGGGCGTTGCGGGCAGCCCCCGGCGGCATGGCGGTCTGGAGGCCCCGCCGCGTCAGTCCGTCCGCCAAGGCCGCCTGCATCGCCTGTATCGCGGCCAAGGTGGCCTCGGGGGTCTCGCCGTAGCGGGGATAGGGCACGCATTCGCCGCGGCCGGTCAGGCCATTTTGGCTAACCTCGGCCACAACGGTGACCGCTTCCGTCTTGGCGCCCCGGCTGATCGTGAAACTGCCGGCGATGGGAAACCGCTCGATTCGGGCGGCAACACCGGGAACTTTGCTGGAAGTCATTTTGAACTCTGGCGAAATCTGAACCTGCTGGTTACCTCTAGCAACTAACATTAACCAGTTGGGGATACCTTTTCTGGGTAAGGGCGCGTGCGCAACAGACTGATTTTATCCGCCCCGGTCGTACGGGAGCGGACACCTTGAGCGGCGATCCGAAGCTGGAACGGATTGCCAAAGGCAACGCGCTGGCCCTCTGCGCCACCGGAACCTGGACCGCGAGTTTCGCGCCGGTGCTGGAGCGGATGGTCGCCGACGCCGAGAAGCTGGCCGGCAGTCCCCAAAGCATCTTCATCGACGTCTCCGAGGTCGCCAAGCTCGACACGTTCGGCGCCTGGCTGATCGAGCGGCTGCGCCGCAGCCTGACGAAAGGCACCGTCGAGGCGCAGATCGCCGGGCTCTCGACCAACTATTCGAGCCTTGTGGACGAGGTCAGGCGGGTCAAGGCCACGCCCGTCATCGACACCAGCACGATCACCATCACCGGCATGCTGGAACAGATCGGCCGGGCCGTGGCCGGTCTCGCCGGCACGGTTGCGGGCCTCATCGACATGCTCGGCGCGGTGCTCGCGGCGGCCGCGCGCACACTGATTCACCCGCGGTCGTTCCGCCTGACCTCGACCGTGCATCATATGGAGCAGGTCTGCTGGCGCGCGGTGCCGATCGTGGTGCTGATCACCTTCCTGATCGGTTGCATTATCGCGCAGCAGGGCATCTTCCATTTCCGCCGGTTCGGCGCCGATATCTTCGTCGTCGACATGCTTGGCGTGCTGGTGTTGCGCGAGATCGGCGTGCTGCTGGTCGCGATCATGGTCGCGGGCCGCTCGGGCAGCGCCTACACCGCCGAGCTCGGCTCGATGAAGATGCGCGAGGAGATCGACGCGCTGCGCACCATGGGCTTTGATCCGATCGAGGTGCTGGTGCTTCCGCGCATGCTGGCGCTGGTGCTGGCGTTGCCGATCCTCGCCTTCCTCGGCGCCATGGCCGCGCTCTATGGCGGCGGTCTCGTCGCCTGGCTCTATGGCGGCGTCGATCCCGAGGCATTCTTGCTGCGCCTGCGCGATGCCATCTCGATCGACCATTTCATCGTCGGCATCGTGAAAGCGCCCGTGATGGCCGCGGTGATCGGCATTGTTGCCTGCGTCGAAGGCCTCGCGGTGCAGGGCAGCGCGGAATCGCTCGGACAGCACACGACGGCCTCCGTGGTGAAGGGCATCTTCTTCGTTATCGTCATGGACGGCGTGTTCGCCATCTTCTTCGCCTCGATCGGAATGTGACGATGGCAGGCGAGATCCAGAATCCCATCATCCGCGTCCGCGACATCACCGTGCAATTCGGCACGACGCGCGTGCTCGACGGCCTCAACCTCGACGTCAGGCGCGGCGAGATTTTGGGATTTGTCGGCCCTTCGGGTGCAGGCAAGTCCGTGTTGACGCGCACCATCATTGGGCTGGTTCCGAAGGTTGCGGGCTCGATCGAAGTGTTCGGCGTCGATCTCGATTCCTCGAGCACATCGCAGCGCCGCAATGTCGAGCGGCGCTGGGGCGTGCTGTTCCAGCAGGGCGCGCTGTTTTCCTCGCTGACGGTGCGGCAGAACATCCAGTTTCCGATGCGCGAATATCTTCGCGTGTCGCAACGGCTGATGGACGAGATCACCATGGCCAAGCTCGCCATGGTCGGGCTCAAGCCTGAAGTGGCCGAGCGCTTTCCCTCGGAACTGTCAGGCGGCATGATCAAGCGTGTCGCGCTGGCTCGCGCGCTGTCGCTCGATCCCGATCTCGTCTTCCTGGACGAGCCGACTTCGGGCCTCGATCCGATCGGCGCCGGCGACTTTGACGAGCTGGTCAGGACGCTCCAGCGTACTTTGGGGCTGACCGTTTTCATGGTAACCCACGACCTCGACAGCCTTTACACAGCTTGCGACCGCATCGCCGTTTTAGGGAACGGTAAGATCATTGCGGCAGGGTCGATCGCCGACATGCAGGCCTCGCAGCATCCCTGGCTGAGGCAGTATTTCCATGGCAAGCGCGCCCGCGCGGTGATGAGTTGAGTAGCCGGAGCACCTGATGGAAACGCGGGCCAATTACGTATTGATCGGATCCTTCACGCTGGCGGTGATCGCGGCTGCGATCGGCTTCGTGCTGTGGTTCCAGTCGCTGCACACCACCAAGCAGCGCAGCCCTCTGCGCGTCGTATTCGAGGGCCCTGCCGCGGGCCTGCGCAACGGCGGCAGCGTCAATTTCAACGGTATCCGGGTCGGCGAGGTGGTCTCGGTGAAGCTCGACAATCCGCGGCGGGTTGTCGCACTCGCCATGGTCGAGAATAACGCCCCGATCCGCAAGGACACCCTGGTCGGCCTCGAATTCCAGGGTCTGACCGGCGTTGCCGCGATCTCGCTCAAGGGCGGGGAGGAGGCGGCACCGCCGCCGCCACTCGATGAGGACGGCATTCCGACGCTGATGGCCGATCCGAACAAGCTTCAGGACGTCACCGAGGCAATCCGCGGCACGCTCCAGAACATCAACAAGATCGTCGCCGACAATCAGGAGTCAGTGAAGAACTCGCTGAAGAATCTCGAGACCTTCACCAACTCGCTCGCCCGCAACTCCGAAAAGATCGACGGCGTGATGGCGAGGGTCGACGGCGTGATGCTCAAGGCCGACAGCCTCATGCTCGGCCTCAACTCGCTCGCCGGCGGCAAGGACGGCGGCGAGCTGTTCCAGACGGTGAAGTCGATCCGCGAGCTCGCCGAGGATTTCGACAAGCGCTCGGGTGCATTGATGACGGACGGCCGCCGCACGCTCGGCGACATCAGCCGCGCCGTGAACAATTTCGACCGCAACCCGACCCGCGTGCTGTTCGGCGCCAGCAACAGCGCCCAACCGGCTCCGCCGCCGGCCGAGCCGCCGAAGCCCGCACCCGCGAGCGGCAGGCGGTAGAGGAGCTCTCGCGACGAAGCAATCCAGACTGCTGCCATAGAGGCGGTCTGGATTGCTTCGCTTCGCTCGCAACGACGATGTGGAGAGAGCGTACACAGGTCTCGTGTCCCGACGCGCTGCGTCTGGGGCACGAGAGCCCTGCGAATGACGCGCGCTCAAACAAAAACGGAGGCCGAAAAGCCTCCGTTCTCATTTGTATTCGCTGTCGTTGCGCGCCGCTTACCCCAGCCGGCCCGCCGCGTGCGCGAGCAGCGTGTAGACCAGACCGGTCTCCGAGGTCAGATGGCTGCGCAATTCCTGCGGGCCGCGGCCGTCGCGGGCGACTTCGTCGAGCAGACGTTCGAACTCGCCGATGTAGCGGTCGACCGTGCCCTTGAAGTTGCGGTCGGCGCGGTATTTGCGGGCGACCTCGTCGAAGGCCTTCTGGCCGGCGGGCGTGTACAGGCGCTTGGTAAAGGCCTTGTTCTCGCCGCGCTGGTAGCGATCCCACATCTCGGAGGCGAGGTTGCGGTCCATCAGCCGGCCGATGTCGAGGGACAGCGATTCCAGCGGATTGCTGCTCGCCTGCGGGGCCTGCGGCTGCGGAGCGGGTGCAGCCGGGCGGCCACGCGGGGCCTCACGACCGGTCGGAGCAGCCGGGGCGGCGTCCGTGCGGTTCAAGAGATCCGACAGCCAGCCGTCGCGGCCCTGGTCGTTGCCGCCGGGAGCAACCGGCGGAGCCTCGGTGCGACGCGAGGGGGCGGGCATGCCGAGGTCCGGCGGCGGCAGCGTCGAGGCGCTACCAGTGTCGCGCACGCGAGTCTCGGTGCCACGACCGCCCGCGCTTGCCATCAATGGCTCTTCCTGGCGCTGGACGGCGACGGACGCGCGGCCCGTCGTCGTGACGTCGAGGCCGCGGCCGTGCTGGGCCACGATGCGGTTGAGCTCGGCGAGCGCCTCGATCTGGTCGACGATCACCTTGCGCATCTGGGCGGTGCTCTCGGCGGCCTCCTGCGGCATTTCGAGCACGCCGCGGCGCAGTTCGTTGCGGGTGGCTTCGAGCTCGTTGTGCATCTCGAACGCCATCTGCTTCATGCTGGAGACGAGATTGCCGAACTTCTCGGTCGATTGCTTGAACATCGCATCCGCCTCGTCGGTGGTCTGGCGGTAGATGTCGTGCATGGACTCGACGGTCTGGCGATGCTCCTCTTCGGACGCGGCCCGCACCGCCTCGAACTGGCGGGTGATCGCGGCCGAACCTGCGCCGGCGGTCTCCGCAACCACACGGGCGATGTCGCGGGCACGCTCTTCGGCCGCAGCGAGCGACTCATCGAGCAGCCCGGTGAAGCGCGACAGGCGCTGGTCGAGATCGGCGGTGCGCAGGTCGATGGTGGTGACGAGCGATTCCAGCGCCGACTTGCGTTCGGCGAGCGAGGCGGTGGTGTTCTTGTTGCTCTGCTCGACGACCTGCGCGGCATCGACGAGTGCCTTGCCGTGTGCGTCGAACTGGGTCGACAGCTCGCCGAGGTCCTGGAGCGCCTTCGTCGTCTTGCTGTTGAAGACGTTGAGCTGGTCTTCCAGGCCTTGCGTTGCCGCGCCGTTGCGCGAGGTGACGTCGTTCATCGCCGAGACGAAGTCGGCGACGCGGGTCACCAGCGCCCGCTCGAGTGAGTTGAGGTTGTCGTGTGCACCGGTCAGCACCTCCTGGAGCAGGATGTTGCCCTCGCGCAGACGCTCGAACAGCGCCACCGTGTCGGTCCGCAGGATCTTGCTGGTCTCCTGCATCTCGGTGACGGCCGCAATCGAGACCTGGCGCGACTGGTCGATCGCCGCGCGCGAGGCCGTTTCGAGGTCCTTGAGGGACTTGCCGACCGCACCGGTCGCGATCTCGCTCGCCGCGTTGATGGTGCGGGCGACTTCGTTGCCGTTGCCCATCATGGTCTGCGAGAAGGCATGGCCGCGCGTCTCGATCGACTTCAGCGCGTCGGAGGTGACGCGATCGATGTCGAGCGTGAGCTGGCTGGTCTTCGAGCTGATCGCGTCGACGAGCGAGCCGCGCTTGGCGTCGATCATGTTCGAGAGACGGTCGGCCTGCTGCTGCACATAGGTGACGATCTCGTCGGTCTTGCCGGTCATGGCCTGGCCGAAGCTCGAGCTGGCGGCGAGCACCGAACGCTCGACGTCGGCCGAGCTCGACTTGACCCGCGAGCTCGCCTCGTTGGAGGCGGAGATCAGCGCGTTCTGCGCGTTCAGCGCGCTGGTCTGGATGTCGTTGGTCGCGTTCGACGTGGCCGTGCTCAGCGCGCGCTCGATCTCGGTGGAGATCGTGCGGATCTGGCTCGCGGCATCCGCCGAGGTCGAGGTCAACGAGGTCTGGGCCTCGCGGGCGCTGTTGAGGATGGTCGAGGCGGTGTCGGCGCCGACCGAGGTCAGCGTACGCTCGATGTCCGTCGTCAGCGACTTGATCTGGCTCGCCGCGTCGGTCGACGCGGAGATCAGAGTGCCCTGGGCTTCACGCACACCACTGGTGAGCGCCTCGATGGTGGCGCCGCCGGCGGTCGCCAGCGCGCGCTGCATCTCGGCTGCGAGCGAACGGACCTGGCCGGTCTGTTCGGCAGAGACCGCGAGCAGGGTGCTTTGGGCGTCGCGGGCGCTGGTCGTGATCGTCTCGGCCGTGGTCTGGCCGACCTGCGAGAGCGAGCGGTGCACCTCGGCCGCGAGCGACTTGACCTGGCTTGCCGCATCCGAGGACGCGTTGACCAGCGTGCTCTGGGCTTCGCGTGCACCGGTCATGATGGTCTCGGCCGTCGAGGTGCCCGCCATCGAGAGTGAGCGCTGGACGTCCGAGGACAGCGCCTTGATCTGGTTGGCGGTCTCGGTCGAGGCCGCGATCAGCGTGCCCTGAGCATCGCGGGCGCCGGCAGTGATCGATTCCGCCGTCGAGGTGCCAGCCATCGAGAGCGAGCGCTGCACGTCGGCGGTGAGCGTCTTGACGTGGTTGGCCGCGTCCGAGGAGGCGGTGACGAGCGTGGTCTGCACCTCGCGGGCGCCGGCCAGGATCGAGGCCGCGGTGGCCGAGCCGGCTGCGGACAGCGTGCGCTCGACGTCGGCCGCGAGGCCCTTGATCTGGGTGGAGGCATCGCCGGAGGCCGCGACCAGTGACGACTGCGCCTCGCGGGCGCTGGTCAGGATCGAGTTCGCTGCACCGGTGCCGACCGCGGTCAGCGCGCGCTCGACATCGGCGGAGGTCATCTTGAGCTGGGCGTTGACGTCGGAGGAGACGGTCATCAGCGACTGCTGCGCGGTGCGTGCACCGGTCTGGATCGTCTCGCTGGTGTTGACCACGAGGTTGGTGAGCGAGCGCTCGGCGTCCTCGACATGCGAGCGGATTGCGGTCGAGATCATCTCGGCGCGGGACATCATGTCCTCGCTGGCCTGGCGGCCGCTGCTCTCGATGCGGCCGGCGACGGCCTCGACACGCGAGCCGAGCAGGTCTTCGAACTGCGCCACGCGGACGTCGATGTCGTTGGCCACGGAGCCGACCTTGGTCTCGATCGCCTGGTGGATGTCCTGGAAGCGCGCCGTGACCGTGTCGGTCAGGTGCATGCTGCGGCCGTCGATGAGGTCGGCAACGCTGGTGATGCGGCGATCGACCGCCTCGATCGCCTGCGCGGTGCCGTCCGTGAGCGTCGAGGTCAGCAGGGTGAGGCGGGTATCGATCGACTGCACCGCCTGCGAGGCGCCGTTGGTCAGCGCCGAGGTCAAATAGGTCAGGCGGGAGTCGATGGATTCGAGTGCCTGCGTCGCGCCGCCGGTGAAGGTAGTGGTGAGGTGGGTCAGGCGCGTATCGATCGACTGGATCGTCTGCGAGGCGCCATCGGTCAGCGATGCCGTAAGGTGGGTGAGGCGGGAGTCGATCGACTGGATCGCCTGCGTCGCACCGTCGGTCAGCGTCGTGGACAGCGTGTTGAGACGGCCGTCGATGGTCTCGGTGACCGACTTCGCACGCGCATCGAACGACTGCTCGAGCGCGCCGACACGGCCGCCGAGTTGCTCATCGAAGGTCTTGATGTGGCCTTCGATGGTGCCGTCGAGGCTGGCGATCTTGCCGTTCAGCGAGGCATCGAAGTTGGAAACGCGTTCGCCGATGGTGGTCTGGAACTCCACCAGGCGCTGGTCGAGAATGGCCGTGATCTCGCCGCCGTTGGAGGTGAAGCGGGTATCGAAATTCTCGACATAGGTCTTCAGCGACTCATGGATGTCGTGCGTGCGCTGGCCCATGCGCTCGACGATCTCGCCGCCGAAAGTCTTCACGGTGCGATCGAATTCGGAGATGTGGCGGGTGATCAGGGCACCCAGCGTGCCGGAATCGCGGGCGAACTTCTCGACCAGCTCGGAACCCTGGTTTTTCACCAATTCGTCGAACGCGCTCATCTGGAGCGACAGCGAGTCGTGCGCGGTCTCGGTCTGGCTGACGACCTTGGCGACCAGCGTATTGACGGTGGCGTCGAGCGCCTCGCTCGCCTTGTCGCCGGAGGTCATGATCTGACCGGCGAGGCGGTTGCCGGCGTCGTCGATCTTGGCGGAGAGGTCGTTGGAGCGCAGCTCGAGCTCGAGCAGCAGCGAGTCCGAGGAGTTCTTCAGGCTGTCGTGCACCTGCTCGGTGCGCTCGGAGATGCCGTCGACGATCGCGGCAGAACGCTGCTCGAACTCGCCGGTGATGCGGTCGATGCGCTCGTTCAGCATCTCGTGGACGCGATCGGCGAGGTCGACGAACTCGTCGTGAACGTGGCCGGTCTTGAAGTTGAGGCTGGTAGTCAGCCGCTCGCTGGCGTCGAGCACAGCGCGCGTGGTCTCGGCGCTGGCTTCCTCGAGGCGGTCGAGCAGGTCGCCGCCGCGCTCGCCGAGCGCCAGGATCATGTTGTCGCCGGCATGGCTCAGCGCGCCGGTGATGTGGGCGCCGCGCTCTTCCAGCGCGCCGGTGATGGATTTCGCGACCTCGTCGACGCGGGAAGCGATCGCGTCGGAGATCAGCGCGATGTCGTGGCGGAGGTCGATCTGCACGCCGGAAATGGCGCTGCGAACCTGCTCGGCCTGGCCGACCAGATTGTCGCGCTGATGCGCGATGTCCTGGAGCAGGGCGCGGATGCGGACCTCGTTGTCGGAATAGGCGCGCTCGAGTGCGGCGACCTCGTTGGCGACCAGCGTCTCGAGCTCGCCGGCGCGCGCGATCGCGCGCTCGATGCCGTCGCCCATCGCCGCGACCTCACGGCGGATGGCCTGGCCAACAGTGACCATGGAATCGGACGCCGAGCCTTCCGGCTCGGAGAAGCGGATCGCGACCTGCGCCATCGCTTGCGCGACCTGACTCATCTGCTGGCCGCGCCAGACCAGGCTGGCGAGGAAGTAGAACAGCATGATGGGCGCAAAGAACATGGTGACGAGGCCGGCGATCGCCAGCACGCCGCCGCTCTCGCCAATGGCGGCCCGGATCGAGGGCAGGAAGCCGACCGTCAACGCGGCGCAGGCGGCAAGCCAGATCACGGTGAAGATAGTCGCGCCGGTGTAGATGTTGCGGGCAGGGCGGCCCGTCTGCAGCGACTGGAGCAGCTGGCCGATGGTCTCGCGGTCGTCATTGGCGGCGCGGCGCGAGCTGCGGGGTTCCTCGATCGGGTCGAACACGGCGCGCTCGTTGGCGGCAGGCCGCGGTTCGAAGGCTGACTCGTCGAACACGGGGGGTGCGGGCGCTGCGACCGGCGGCGCCGTTTCGTTGCGCATCGACGCGTTGCGGCTGGTATCGGCAGCCGTGTCGCTGATGTTGAGGGCTTCCTGGATCGCAGAAAGCGCAACTTCTGTGGGGTCTTTGACCTTTTTGGGAGTATTGGCCATGTTCAGTCCGAGCCCTCGTTACTTGTACGCGTCCCCCGCGAGCCCTGCGCGCTACGCAAGCCCACAGACCGGATCATGCCGCTTGCGCGGATCTCCGAGCCGTCCCCACCCGGACGGCTTGTCCGCCAATTTCCGCAACATCCTATTGGCAGAGCGTGGCGAATGAAATGCCCGCGATTAAGACATTCTTAATCATCGTTAACAGGAGTGGGCCGTAACACCTTAGGGCTAAATGAAATTCTCCACCGGACTCGGCAGATTGCGGCAACTTTTCGTCAAGAAACGGGCGGATTTGCGTAAATCAACGCGAACACTTCGTTAACCATTTCCATGCTTCGGTGGAGCGGAACCGCCGGACCGGCGGACCGTCGCGCGATGCCGGGGCCTGCGCCATGATGCCTGAAATGCAACGGATGCACTGGATGCCCTCGCCCCCGCTTGCGCCCATCGACAGCCCGCTCGATCTCGACCACCTCTCGCGCATGACGCTCGGCGACGCCGAGCTTGAGCAGGAAGTGCTGGCGATGTTTGCGGAACAGGCAGTTCGCCTGGTCGCGGCAATGGCCGCGCTGCCGGCCGAGACCGGCGCGCTCGCGCACAAGCTCAAAGGCTCAGCACGGGGGATCGGTGCCTTTGCAGTCGCGGATGCCGCCGCCAGCCTCGAGACAGCCGTCCGGACCGGCAACAACCCACCCCGAGCCTTGGCGGCGCTGAAAGAGGCGGTTGCCGAGGTCCGCGCTGCCATTGCAACGATCTTGAAGCATTAGCCGGGCAGAGAGCCGTCTGGCTTGCGCACTCGTCTTTTGTTTTGACGCGTTTTCTCTCCGCGAACCGGTCCCCCCTTCGCTTGAAAACGCTATGGCGCGGTCCGGAGCGACCCGTTATAGGACAACCCGGACCCTCCATTTTCCCCAGATCGCGGCAGCACGAGAACACATGGCCAAAATTCACTTTGTCGACCACAAGGGCGAAACCCGCACGGTGGAAGTCGAGAACGGCGCGACCGTGATGGAAGCCGCCATCCGCAACAGCATTCCCGGCATCGAGGCCGAGTGCGGCGGTGCCTGCGCCTGCGCGACCTGCCATGTCTATGTCGACGAAGCCTGGCGTGAGAAGGTCGGCAGCCCGACGCCGATGGAAGAAGACATGCTGGACTTTGGCTTCGATGTGCGTCCGAACTCGCGACTGTCCTGCCAGATCAAAGTCTCTGACGAACTCGACGGGCTCGTGGTGTCGACGCCGGAGCGTCAGGCCTGATCTGCCTGACTTAACCCGCTCGGCGGCGCGACCTCGATGCCGCGCTTGTGCCAGGGTTTGAATTTCGCGATCACCTCTGCGGTCAGCGGTGCCGGCCGGCGCGCCGCCTCGTCGAGCAAGACGCCGACGGATGTCGCCGACGCAATACACGTCCCATTCGAGAATACGACCTGTTCGAACGTCACCGACGTGCGCCCGAGCTTCACGACGCCAAGACCGAGCTCGATCGTATTCGGCCAGTGCAACTCGGCGCGAAAATGCATGTCGAGCCGCACCATGATCCAGGCGAAGCCCGGCGGGGTCAACCCGTACTGGGGAAGCTTCATCAGCGTGACACGGCCGGTCTCGAAATAGGTGGCGTAGACCGCGTTGTTGACGTGCTGGTTCGGGTCGAGGTCGCCGAAGCGGACGTTGTCGCTGAGGCGAAAAGGGTAATCCTCCAGGCGCGGCGTCGTATCGAGGCGGCTTGGTGCGTTCACCGATTGATCTCCGTCAAATCCAGCCTCGTTACAGCCCAGTTAGTTCGACCCGGCAAGTGGGCGTGCTTGCGGGGAGCTCCCGCTTTTATGCCTTCCCTGATCCATCCCCGTTGGCTAGACAGGAAAGGTTCCTCTGCCCACAGGGCGCCGTCCAACCGATAACGACCGATAAAGAGACGACATGAGCGACGTGATCAAAACCGATGTGCTGATTATTGGCGCCGGCCCGTGCGGCCTGTTTGCCGCCTTCGAGCTTGGCCTTCTCGACATGAAGGCGCATTTCGTCGACATTCTCGACAAGGTCGGCGGCCAGTGTGCCGAGCTCTATCCGGAAAAACCGATCTACGACATTCCCGGCATTCCCCAGGTGTCGGGACAGGGCCTCACCGATGCGCTGATGGAGCAGATCAAGCCGTTCCATCCGACCTTCCATCTCGGGGAGATGGTCGAGACCGTGGAGAAGATCGGCGATCCGGCATTCCGTTGCACCACCGACGCCGGCAAGGTGTTCGAATGCAAGGTGTTGGTGATCGCGGCCGGCGGCGGCTCGTTCCAGCCCAAGCGTCCGCCGGTGCCGGGCATCGAAGCCTACGAAGGCACCTCGGTGCACTACGCCGTGCGCAAGATGGAAACGTTTCGCGACAAGAACGTGCTGGTCGTCGGCGGCGGCGATTCCGCGCTCGACTGGACGCTCAATCTGCATCCGCTGGCCAAGCGCATCACACTGCTGCATCGGCGCGACGATTTTCGTGCCGCCCCCCACAGTGTCGAGCAGATGCGCGCGCTGGTGGCCGACGGAAAGATGGATCTGAGGCTCGGCCAGGTCACCGCGCTCTCAGGCGCCGATGGCCAATTGACCGGCGCCACCGTCAAGGCCAACGACAACAATCTCAGCGAGATTCCCTGCGACGCCATGCTGCCGTTCTTCGGGTTGACCATGAAGCTCGGTCCGGTCGCGAACTGGGGCATTGCGCTGGAGAACAATCTGGTGCCGGTCGAGACATCGGCGTTCGAGACCAATGTGCCCGGCATCTTCGCAATCGGGGACATCAACACCTATCCCGGCAAGATCAAGCTGATCCTGTGCGGATTCCACGAGGGCGCACTGATGTCGCAAAAAGCCCACCGCTACGTCTATCCGGAGAAGCGGCTCGTGTTCCAGTACACGACCTCGTCCTCCAGCCTGCAAAAGAAACTCGGGGTCAACTGACCGCGGCGCGAACGGGGCCGGGCATCCGATGTTCCTGGTGCTGGAACCGTTCGCGAAATCGCCGTAGTCTGCGGCCATTGCAGTGGCGGCTCAGCAAGGTGATCATAATGCGGAATCTGTTTTCCAGCTTTCGGCTGCTCTCGCTCCTTACACTTGCCGTCGCGCTGTCGATTGGCGTGGCGAAACCGGCCGCCGCTCAGCAACCAACCGCTGCGGGCCTCTGGCAGAAGGTCGAGGATGGCAAGCCGGTGGGCTGGTTCCTCTTCGTCGACCACAACGGCATCTTCGAAGGCGTCATTGCCAAGACGTTTCCGCGCCCCGGCGACGACCCGAACGAGGTCTGCGCGAAATGCACGGATGATCGCAAGAACCAGCCGGTGCTCGGGCTCTCCTTCATCCGCGACATGAAGCGCGAAGGGTTGAAGTATGAGGGCGGCAACGTGGTCAATCCGCGCGACGGCAACATCTGGAAGGCGAAGATGTCGGTGAGTCCGGATGGTCAGGTCCTGACGATGCGCGGCTTCCTCGGTATCTCGCTGTTCGGCAAGGACGAGACCTGGCAGCGCCTGCCGGATTCCAGCATGGCCGAACTCGATCCCGCGATCATCGCCAAATATCTCCCAGCACAGGCCGCTACGACTGCGCCGAAGGGAGCGCCCGCTGCCAAGAAGGGCGGCGCGATGATGATGGCGCCTGCAGCGAAGAAGTAGGCTTGCTTTCAGACGGTCCAGACTACGACAGTCAATATGTCGGTGCCTTCTGGCACGGCGAATAGAAGGTGCCATTGCCGGCCGCGACCCGCTCGAGGCACTGCCGGGGATCCGTGATCTCGCCGTCCACCTGAAAATAATAGGCCTGCAATCCCAGACTCAGGACGTAATGTCCCGGCGGAAGTTCGAGGTCCGCATCGCTGGCGTGAAGCTCGTACATTTCCGCTTTTCCCGGAATCGGCGAGATCCGAAACGGATAAGAGAAGTTGCGGATGACGCCGGCGTCCTCTCCATCACCCGGCGTTTTGACGGTGCCGGTCGAAAACTCTCTGACCTTCGCGACCACCCGGACTTCGACGCGCTCGGGGATCACATTTGACATGTCGCGGCGAAACACGATGAACTTGACGCGGCCATTCGACAGATGCGGTCGATCAGGCTTCTTGAACTCCGGTGAAATCGCTATGCGCATGTCCGGCGCCATCACGGCGATCGCCCTCAGCTCAGTCAGCGATTTGTCGTCAATCAAGGCGTAGATACCGTAGTCGGTCGGAAGCACGCGTGTTGGCTGAGGCGGGGCAGCGGGCATCATTTCCGGCTTGGCCACCGTGATCGAAGTCTCGGGCTTGGGCGCGACCAGCGCGATCTCTGGCGTCTGCGACGAGATCACCCGGCGCATGGCGGCGATCCTGTCTCGCTGCGAAACGATCACCATGACTACGCCGACGACGACAAGGATGGCCGCTGTACGCTTGATCACCGGCAAAAGCGGGCCTGAGACCGCAGGCAGCTTGCCGCGGGACCTGCCGATCCCCGACGACAAGACGGTCGCATCGCCGGACACCAAAACAGGGCCCGCTTCGGTCACCTTGGACGACGTGAGCTGGTGTTGCGGCAAGCGCTCCAGCGGCGCCTGCTCGCGCGAGAATTTTTCGACCCCTTCGATCGCGACTTCGAGGGCCTGCTTCATGTTGTCGACGTTCTTGGCGTCGGCGTAGGTGAATTGTTCCTGGAGCTTGTAGCGGGCAAGATCGTAGACCATCTGCCGCCTGGCTTCGGCGTCGTCCTTGACCGTGTCAAGCATGCGCGAAAGCACCAGCGCAAACTGCACCTGGTTTGCGGGCAAATCGGTCGGCTCCGTTTGACCGGGAAGCAGGTCTCTGGAGTCGCTCATGGCGCTGGCGGTCCAAAGCCGGTCACGCCGATACCCAATTCAGCCATTCGAAACAGTCGGTCAACGATTGCGGTCGCGCCCCGCTTCGTACACGTCCTGACACGCCAAGGAAAGCCTCCAGAACGCGCCTCCGCCAGCCGTCGGCACGTCACAAAAGCAGGACATCAGGCCGGATCAAGCGTGGCTATCGCCAGTAGTTCCCCGGAATGCGCGCTGGCGTTGGATTTGCATAGCTGTCGACAAATCTGCCGGAGGAACGAGTCGCCGCTTCCGCGCCTGTTCAAGGACGCGAGCGGCGTCGCGGGTTCCTCGCGGTGCCGGCCTCGATCTGTGAGACGACGTCATGAGACCTGCAAAACTGCGTGCGATGACGCTGCTGGGGCTGATGCTGCCGCTGGCGACATCGGCACTCGCGCGCGACGACGGACGCTACGCCAACTCGCCGCTCAAACCCTGGTTCGAGAGCCTGCGCAGCGAGTACGGGCAGTGCTGCTCGGACGCTGACGGCTATGTCGTTGCCGACGTTGACTGGGAGTCCGACAGGGGACACTATCGTGTGCATCTCGACGAGGAGTGGGTCGTCGTGCCCGACGGCGCTGTCGTCACCGAGCCGAACAGGATCGGCCGCACCATGGTGTGGAAGCATTATATCGACGGCCACCCGCGCGTGCGATGCTTCATGCCGGGCAGCATGACTTGAAAACGATCACGGCGCCCGCAACTGATGCGGGCGCCGTGATCGATGGAAGCCTTAGCGCGCCTCGCTATCGGAGCTCGCGCTGGCGAGCCGCTTGACGCGCGGCGACAGCACGGACATCTGCGCAGGCGAGGCCGGCATGCCGGCGACGATCATCGCGGGCGCCGTCGACTGCTCCTGAACGCCGGCGCCGCCGAGCACCTGCACCTGCATCGTCGAAATCGGAAACGACTTCACTTCGTAAGAGGGAATCTCGCCGGCAAATGCGCTGGCTGAGCTTGCAATCATTACGCCGGCAACGGCAATCATGGAGAGAGTACGCATTTCAAAATCTCCGAGAAAGATGACAATCGGAAGTTTGGTCGCGGCAGTGCCGCGACAGGTTCGCTCGTGTGCGAACATTCGTCTTCCACAGGATGGGAATTTGGTTGCGCGACGCCGTCGCGACGAAGCGAAGACGAAGTTTCCTGCGTCAATGTTTCAGGACCGTTTCGCGAGACGGCGCAGATCGCGCCTTATGCGCCGAATCTGGACTCTCGCACCACTGCATCCGCACGGCGGCACAGGTCCGGATTGAGCGCCAGTCCGAGACCGGGCGCGGTCGGTGCCGACACGATGCCGTTGTTCACGACGGGCAGCGCGGTGACGAGATCGCGATACCAGGTCGACAGCGTCGCGCGCACCACTTCCTGGAAGATCGCGGTCGGCGCATGCAGCGCCAGATGCAGTCCCGCCATCAGCGCCACCGGCCCGGTGCAGTCGTGCGGCGCGAGCGGCTTGTTGTAGGCCTCGCTCAGCGCCGCGATCTTGCGCGCTTCGCTGAGGCCGCCGCACCAGGCGATGTCGAGCATCACGACGTCGACGGCATCGGCGGCGAGCAGATTGCGGAAGCTCGCCGCGCCCGCCAGCGTCTCGCTGCCGCAGATCGGCGTCTTCACGCGCCGCCTGAGATCGGCGAGGCCCCGCACGTCGTCCATCTTGTTGAGAGGGTCCTCGACCCAGAACACGCCGTAATCTTCCAGCGCACGGCAGATGCGCTCGGCGGTGTGCATGCCCCACAGGCTGTGCAATTCGCACATGATCTCGATGCGATCGCCGACGGCGTCGCGGATCTTGCGGAACGGCTCCAGTCCGGCTTTCAGGTCCGTGAGCGAAATCGCATGGCCGCCATTGGCGGCGAAGGGATCGAACGGCCAGATCTTCATGGCGCCATAGCCTTCGCTCAAGAGGCTCTCGGCAAGCGCACCGGCGTCGCGCATGAAGGCGATCTGGTCGTCATAGGGGCCGAGCGCGGCATCATCAGCGCCGATCTCGCGGCGTTTTGCGCTCCTCGTGTTGTAGGCGTAGCCGGCGCAGGTGTTGTAGGCGCGGATTTCCAGCCGGCTCGCGCCGCCGAGCGCTTCGTGCACGGGGATGCCGTGACGCTGGCCCTTGAGGTCCCACAGCGCGATGTCGATCGCACTGGCCGCGCGTACCTCGGCACTGACACTGTGAAATCCGAGATAAGGCGTCAGCAATTGGCGCGAGATGGCCTCGATGCGCCGGGAGTCCTGGCCGAGCACCAGCGGTGCGGTGAGCTCGTGCACGGCAGCTTCGACTGCCTGCGCGCCGCGAAAGCTTTCGCCGAGGCCGGTCAGTCCTTCGTCGGTCTCGATCTCGACCCAGATCAGGTTCGGCCGCTCGTCGATGCGGATCGTGCGCAGGGTCGTGATGCGGGACATCGATGTCCTCTTGGACGCGTTGCGGGCGCTCAGGTCACCGGCGCCGGATTGAACAACGTGAGATCGTTGTGGATGCCCCAACGATCCGACCACGGCTTGGTGCGGCCGGAGGCGACGTCGAGGATCAGGCGGAACAGGTCCCAGCCGGTTTCCTCGATGGTCTTTGCGCCCGTGGCGATGCCGCCGGCGTCGAAATCGATCAAATCCTTCCAGCGACGCGCGAGCTCGGTGCGGGTCGCGACCTTGATCACAGGCGCGGCGGCGAGCCCGTAGGGTGTGCCGCGGCCGGTAGTGAACACTTGCAAGGTCATGCCGGAGGCGAGCTGGAGCGTGCCGCAGATGAAGTCGCTTGCCGGCGTTGCCGCGAACAGCATGCCCTTCTGCGTCGCCTTCTGGCCGGGCGAGAGCACGCCGGTGATGGCGCTCGAGCCGGACTTGACGATCGAGCCGAGTGATTTCTCGACGATGTTGGCGAGGCCGCCCTTCTTGTTCCCGGGCGTGGTGTTGGCGCTGCGATCGGCGCCGCCACGAGCGAGATAAGAGTCGTACCAGGCCATCTCGCGCACCAGCGCACGGCCGACGTCCTCGTTGATGGCACGGCGGGTGAGAAGCTGGATGGCGTCGCGCACCTCCGTCACTTCGGAGAACATCACGGTGGCGCCGGCTCGAACCAGCAGATCGGCTGCAAAGCCGAGAGCGGGGTTCGCAGTGACGCCGGAAAAAGCATCGCTGCCGCCGCACTGCAGGCCGATCACGAGGTCGGCCGCGGGGCAGGTCTCACGGGTGCGCTTGTTGAGGATCTTCAGGCGGGCTTCGGCTTGCGTCATGATCGCGTCCACGATCGCGCCAAAGCCGTCGAAGGCCTCGTCCTGCATGCGGACGATGGCATCGCTGACGCCCTCGGGCACAAGCCGTTCGGGCGCTAGCTTTTCGCAGCCCAGGCTGATGACCAGGATCTCGCCGCCGAAATTCGGGTTGAGCGCGAGGTTTTGCAGCGTGCGGATCGGCACGACAGCATCGGGCGCGGTGATGGCGACGCCGCAGCCATAGGCATGCGTCAACGGCACGACGTCGTCGACGTTCGGGTACTTCGGCAGCAGCTCGGCGCGGATGCGCTTCACTGCGTATTCCATCGTGCCTTTGACGCATTGCACGGAGGAGGAAATGCCGAGAATGTTCTTGGTGCCGACCGATCCGTCCGGATTGCGATAGCCTTCGAAGCTAAATCCTTCGAGCGGCGGCAGCGGCGCTGGCACTGCTGTCGAGATTTCCAGCTTGTCGAGGGCCGGGGCCTCCGGCATGCGGATGCGCGCCTCGTCGACCCATTCGCCGGCCAGGATTGGCGAGAGCGCGTAGCCGATCACCTCGCCATAGCGGATGATCGGCTGGTCTTGCGCGATGTCGACCAGGGCGGTCTTGTGCCCTTGCGGCACAAAGGCACGCAGCGTCAGTCCGCAGGCAAAGCGGGAGCCGGCGGGAAGCCCGAAATCATTGACCACGATCGCGACATTATCGCGCTCGTTGAGCTTGATATAGCGGGGCTGCTCTTTCGCTGCGACGTCCTGGTCCATTTGATCTTCCCCGTGGTTAGCCGGGATAGGTATAGGCGGTCTTCACCGTTGTGTAGAACTCGCGTGCATAGGAGCCCTGCTCGCGGGCGCCGTAGCTCGAGCCCTTCCGGCCGCCAAACGGCACGTGATAGTCGACGCCGGCGGTTGGCAGATTGACCATCACCATGCCGGACTCGCTGTTGCGCTTGTAGTGCGAGGCGTATTTCAGGCTGGTGGTGCAGATGCCGGAAGCGAGACCGAACTCGGTGTCGTTCGAGATCGCCAGCGCTTCCTCGTAGTTCTTGGCACGGATCACGGCGGCGACGGGGCCGAAGATTTCCTCACGCGCGATGCGCATGTTGTTGTTGGCTTCGGTGAACAGCGCGGGCTGGAGGTAGTGGCCGGGCGTCTCGCGCTTGAGCAGTTCGCCGCCCCAGGCGAGCTTGGCGCCTTCGTCCTGGCCGATCTTGATGTAGCGCAGATCCTGGTCGAGCTGACTCTGGTCGACGACGGGACCGATATGTACGCCGGTCTTGAGCGCGTCGTCCACCGACAGTCCCTTCAGACGTTCGGCCATCGCGGCGACGAAGCGGTCATGGATGCCTTCGGTTACGATCAGGCGGGAAGATGCCGTGCAGCGCTGGCCGGTCGAGAAATAGGCGCCGTTGACGGCAACTTCGACGGCAGTCTTCAGGTCAGCGTCGTCGAGCACGACCAGCGGATTCTTGCCGCCCATCTCGAGCTGGAACTTCTTCATCGGGTTCGAGAGCACGCAGGCCTGCGCGATCTTGCGGCCGGTCTGCACAGAGCCGGTGAAGGAGATCGCGGCGACATCAGGGTGATCGAGCAGCGTCTGGCCGACCACTGAGCCGGAGCCGACCACGAGGTTGAACACGCCGGCCGGAATGCCGGAGCGGGTGATGATCTCGGACAGCGCATGTGCCGAGCCCGGCACCAGTTCGGCAGGCTTGAACACGACCGTGTTGCCGTAGCAGAGCGCGGGCGCGATCTTCCAGGCCGGGATCGCGATCGGGAAATTCCAGGGCGTGATCATGCCGACGACGCCGACCGGCTCGCGGGTGAGTTCGACGTCGAGGCCGGGACGGACGGATGCACCCTTTTCGCCGATCAGGCGCAACGCCTCGCCGGCGAAGAACGCAAAGATCTGGCCGGCGCGGGCGACCTCGCCGATGCCCTCGGGAAGCGTCTTGCCTTCCTCGCGGGCGAGCAGGCGGCCGAGCTCTTCCTTGCGGGCGAGGATCTCGAGCGAAATCTTGTTGAGTGCATCAAAACGCACCTGCGGCGTCGACTGCGCCCAGGCGGGGAACGCGGCCTTCGCAGCCGCAATCGCCTTTTCGGTCTGAGCCTTGTCGGCCTTGGCGTACTCGCCGACGAGATCGTTGGTATTGGAGGGGTTGATGTTCTTGGTGACGGCGGAGCCGTCGACCCATTCACCGCCGATGAAGTTTTTCAAGATCGCAGTCATCTCATTCCTCCTTGTTTAAGGGGCATGATCCTTATCGGAAAACCGGTGTCCACTCTTCCGAGGTCATGTCTGAAGTTTCTTACCGAACGAGGCAGGGCCGCTTGTCGTCAAACGTCCAGCCCGGGATCAGGTCCTGCATGGCTGTGGCGTCGTCGCGGGCGCCGAGGCCATGCTGCTTGTAGAGTTCATGCGCGGCCTCGATGGCCGCACGGTCGATCTCGATGCCGAGGCCCGGGCGATCCGGGACCGCGATCTTGCCGTCGCGGATCAGCAGCGGCTCTTTCGTCAGCGCCTGGCCATCCTGCCAGATCCAGTGAGTATCGATCGCGGTGACCTTGCCGGGAGCCGCGGCGCCGACATGGGTGAACATGGCGAGCGAAATGTCAAAGTGGTTGTTCGAGTGCGAGCCCCAGGTCAGGCCGTTGTCGCGGCAGGTCTGGGCGACGCGCACCGAGCCCTGCATCGTCCAGAAATGGGGATCGGCCAGCGGAATGTCCACCGCGCCGAGGCGCAGCGCGTGGCTGAGCTGGCGCCAATCGGTCGCGATCATGTTGGTTGCGGTCGGCAGGCCGGTGGCGCGGCGGAACTCGGCCATGATCTCTCTGCCGGAGAAGCCCGCCTCGGCGCCACAGGGATCCTCGGCATAGGCGAGGATGCCGTGCATGTTCTTGCAGAGGCTGATGGCCTCGTCGAGCGACCAGGCGCCGTTCGGGTCGAGCGTGACGCGGGCGTTGGGGAAGCGCCTGGCAATGGCTGTGACCGCCTCGATCTCCTGCTCGCCCCGCAGCACGCCGCCCTTCAGCTTGAAATCGGCGAAGCCGTAATGGTCGTGGGTGGCTTCCGCCAGCCGCACCACCGTCTCCGGCGTCATTGCCTCCTGATGACGGAGGTTGAACCATTCGGCCTTGCCGGTTTCGCCTTTTACATAGTCGAGCTTGCTCTTCCGCCGGTCGCCGACGAAGAAGAGATAGCCGAGCGTCTCGACGCTCTTGCGCTGCTGGCCTTCGCCGAGCAGGGCTGCGACCGGCAAATTGAGATGCTGGCCGAGCAGGTCGAGGAGCGCGGATTCGATCGCGGTGACGGCGTGGATCATCACGCGCAGATCAAAGGTCTGCTTGCCGCGGCCGCCGGCGTCGCGGTCGGCGAAGGCCGTGCGGACATCGGCGAGGATGTTGTTCATCGCACCGACGGTCTTGCCGATCACGAGATCCCTGGCGTCCTGGAGCGTCTGCCAGATTTTTTGCCCGCCCGGCACCTCGCCGACGCCGGTGTGTCCGGCATTGTCGGTGAGGATGACGATGTTGCGGGTAAAGAAGGGCGCGTGTGCGCCGCTCAGATTGAGGAGCATGCTGTCGCGGCCTGCGACCGGGATCACCTGCATCGCGGTGACGACCGGCGCGCCGGAGATCTCAGTCTGGGCCATCGCACGCTCCTCCTTGCTGTCTTGCTTTATTCTGCCGCCTGCCGTGTCGATCCTGCGGCGGGCTGATTCTTCACCAGTGCGGTCAGTTCCGCAATCTCCTGCTCGGTAAGATCGGTCAGCGGCGAGCGAACCGGACCGGAATCGCGGCCGATCACCTTCATGCCGGCCTTGATGATCGAGACTGCATAGCCCTTCTTGCGGTTGCGGATCTCGATCAGCGGCAGGATGAAATTCTTCAAGCCGGCGTGGATCGTCGCGTGGTCGCGCTTACGCACGGCGGCATAGAAGTTGGTGGCAAACTCCGGCACGAAGTTGAACACGGCCGAGGAATAAGTCGTCACGCCCATGTCGAGATAGGGCAGCGCGAAGGTCTCGGCGGTCGGCAGGCCGCCGACATAGGTGAGGCGATCCCCGAGCTTGGTGTGGACGCGGGTCATCAGCTCGATGTCGCCGATGCCGTCCTTGTAGCCGACGAGGTTCGGGCAGCGCTCGGCGAGGCGGGCGACCGTGTCGGGCTGGAGGATGGCGTTGTCGCGGTTATAGACGATGACGCCGATCTTCACGGAGGCGCAGACGGCCTCGACGTGAGCGGCAAGGCCGTCCTGCTCGGAATGGGTCAGGTAGGGCGGCAGCAGCAGCAGGCCGTCAGCGCCGGCCTTTTCGGCGCCGATCGCGATCTCGCGGGCGATTGCGGTGCCGTAGCCGGTGCCGGCGAGCACGGGCACGCGGCCCTTGGTCTCCTCGACGGCAACCTTGACCACCTGAGGGACCTCGGTCGGGGTCAGCGAGAAAAACTCGCCAGTGCCACCGGCGGCGAACAGACCTGCGACATCATAGCCGCACAGCCAATCCATGTTGGCGCGGTAGGTCGCTTCGTCGAAGGAATAGTCCGCCTTGAACGGCGTGACGGGGAAGGACAGGAGGCCCGATCCGATCTTCTGGGCCATTTCCTGCGGGGTCATCTTGCTCATGGGCGCTGCTCCCTGTTTCTCATGTTGTGGAGGACGCAAGAAGGCCGCGCGTCCATGCGCCGTTGTTTAGGAGACCGTTCGATGCGCGTCCAAGCCAAAGCCTATATCGACCGATGCGGATTGAGCATCAATCTTCCATCACCTCGGCCGAGGACAATTCGCCGGCGAGTTTGACCAGCGCCGACAGCAGCGGATCCTCGTTGTCGCGGCGCCAGACCATGAACAACTCGACCGGAACACGCGTGCGCAGCTTGAGGGGCCGCAGCCGGACGTCGGAGATTTTGAGGCCCGCTGCCGCGGCAGGGACGATAGCGAGGCCAAGGCCGGCGCGCACCATGGCGAGGATCGAGTGGATTTGACTCAAGTGCTGCACATAGCGCGGCAGGATGTCGGCGCGGGTGAACAGGGCCACCAGCAGATCATGGAAGTATCGGCTCTCATAGGGCGAATACATCACGAAGGGCTGGTCGTCGAAATCCTTGATGGTGATGTTGTCCGCGTTCGCCAGCGGATGCTTTTTCGGGATGGCGGCGAGCAGGGGCTCGGCGACGACGCGGCGGCTGGCAAGCTCGGGCCGCGCGATCGGCGGCCGCAGCAGGCCGGCATCGATCTGGCCCGAGGTCAGCGCCTCGAACTGGTCGCCTGAGACCATCTCCTTCAGCGAGAAATCGACCTCCGGCAGCTTGGCACGGCAGGCTGCGACCAGTTCGGGCAGGAAGCCGTAGGCGGCTGCGGCCGTGAAGCCGATCTTCAGCGAACCGGTCTTGCCGAGCGCGATCCGCCGGGCAACCTGGGATGCGCTTTCCGCAAGCTTCAGGATCCGGCGGGCCTCGGGCAGGAAGCTGCGGCCGGCCGGGGTCAAGCGCACCGAGCGGCTGGTGCGCTCCAGGAGCGGCGCGTCAATGATGTGCTCCAGCACCTGGATCTGCCGGGACAGCGGTGGTTGGGTCATGTTCAGTCGCGCGGCGGCGCGGCCGAAATGCAGTTCTTCCGCCACCGTGACGAAACAGCGGAGCTGGTTGAGGTCGAACATCGATACATGCCTTAGATGGATAAGGCGTTTCCCCGGCACTTCTAGCATCGATCATCCCCAAAACAAAGACGGCGGCTTTTTAGGGCCGCCGTTGAGTTGCCTGTCCCACTCCGATTACTCAGAGCGCTCAGGAGGAACGTTTGAGCACCACCCGCTCGATCTTGCCGACCACCACGAGATAGGCCACCGCGGCCACCAGCGCGTTGATGCCGACGAACACCAGGGCACCGTTGAAGGAGCCGGTCGCGGCCACGATGTAGCCGATCACGATGGGCGTGGTGATCGAGGAGAGGTTGCCGAAGGAATTGAACAGGCCGCCGGAGACGCCGCCGGCCTCCTTGGGCGAGGTGTCGGAGACGACCGCCCAGCCGAGCGCGCCGATGCCCTTGCCGAAGAAGGCGAGCGCCATGAAGCCGACCACCAGCGCCTGACCGTCGACATAGTTGCAGGCGATGATCGACATCGACAGCAGCATGCCGCCGACGATCGGGATCTTGCGCGCCATGGTCAGCGAACCGGTCTTGCGCAGGATGGCGTCGGAGATGACGCCGCCAAGCACGCCGCCGATGAAGCCGCACAGAGCGGGCAACGTCGCCACGAAGCCGGCTTGCAGGATCGACAGGCCGCGCTCCTTGACCAGGTAGACCGGGAACCAGGTCAGGAAGAAATAGGTCAGCGTGTTGATGCAGTACTGGCCGAGATAGACGCCCAGCATCATGCGGTTGGAGAGCAACTGGCGGATATGGTCCCATCTCGGGCCGGATTCCGGCGCACGCTCGTCTTTCGGTGCATCCAGATCGACCAGCGCGCCGCCTTCCTTGATGTAGTCGAACTCGGCCTCGTTGATCGAGGGGTGCTCCTTCGGGCCGTAGACGGTCTTGATCCAGGCGAGGCCCATGATGACGCCAAGTGCGCCCATCACGAAGAACACGTAGCGCCAGCCGTAATCATGGGCGATCCAGCCCATCAGCGGCGCGAAGATCACGGTGGCGAAATACTGCCCCGAGTTGAAGAAGGCCGACGCGGTGCCGCGCTCATTGCCCGGAAACCACGCCGCGACGATGCGGGCGTTGGCAGGAAAGGACGGCGCTTCCGCGACGCCGACCAGCAGACGAAGCGCGAACAGTACGGCGACGGCAGTGCCGGCGCTCAAGAAGCCGACCCAGCCCTGCATCACCGTGAACAGCGACCAGATGATGATGCTGAAGGCATAGACGAGGCGCGAGCCGTAGCGGTCGAGCAGCCAGCCACCCGGCACCTGTGCGACGACATAGGACCAGCCGAAGGCCGAGAAGATCCACCCCATCGCGACAGGATCGAGATGCAATTCCTTGGAGAGTGCGGGGCCCGCGATCGAGAGCGTGGCGCGGTCGGCGTAATTGACCGTGGTGACCAGGAACAGCATGGTCACGATGAACAGCCTGACGCGAGATCTCCTCACGTCCGTTACGGACACCACTGCGCTCATCAGGCGCCTCCTTAGATCTCGAATGTTTCCTCGAGGCGACTCCTAGAGGCGCATGCAGGAAAGTGTCCAAGTTCAAGGGAGTATCGATTGATGCCGTTTTTGAATTGATGGAACGGCAAGGTGGGGAACGTACCGCAAACTCGTCATTGCGAGCGGAGCGAAGCAATCCAGAATCTTTCCGTTGTGGGACTCTGGATTGCTTCGCTCCGCTCGCAATGATGCGGAGCAGCTACTGCTGCACGCCCGGCAACAGCGGTGCGAGCAGGCCGCGCGTCACGTTGGGTGGCACAGCGTCCAGGCCGAGCACGGCGCTTGCGGCGGGCAGTGTCGCATCCGCCATCGCCGCGTGGCCTTCGGCGCTCGGGTGTACGGCGCCGCCATAGACGGCCGAAAGCACGCCCCAGGTCGCGTCGTGGATGTCGTTCGGCTGGCTCGCCGCCGGCAACCCTTGCGGATAGGTCATCGCCGCGAAATAGCTGTCGTTGGCGTCGCGGATCCAGCGCGCACGCGGCAGGTAGGCGCGATATTCCGAGGCGCCGCGGCCGCACAGCATGGGCTGGCTCGCTGCGCTGACGATGTCAGGATTGAAGCTCTGGCCATTCTCGGCAAAGCAGGTGCGATCGAATTCGGGGTCATTGCCGGAATGGGCGCAAAAACCGTGATCGGCGAACGCAGCCTGATGCGTGTCGACGAAGGTCATGCGGTCGGCTTCCGGATCGCGGCACAGCGCGCCGCGGGTGCAGGTGGCAAGCCCCTTCAACTGCGGAAGAAACTCGGTATCGACGAAGGTCGAGACGCGGGCGAGGCGCTGCGGATCGGCGTTGAACGCGGGATGGATGTCGAAGCCGGCGCGGCCGCCGCGGCAGGGCACGCCGCCATCGGCCAGCGCCGGATTGGCGTAGGAGACGTAGACCACGTGCGATAGGTCGCCGCCGACCAACGGCTTCAGCGCCTCGCGCAGCTTGACGAAATTCTGTGGCAGCTCACGCTGCAATGCGTCGCGGGACTCGTCGACGGTCGCCATCACGCCGGAGCGGCGGAACAGCGCCCGCTCGGTCGCGGTTTCAACGATGACGTCGGCGACAAGGCCGGAGAAGTAGACGTCGTTGGCGCCGATCGAGAGCAGCACGAGATCGAGGTTGCGGTCCGGTTGGCGCTTCTTCGCTGCGGTGAGCGCTTCGCGCAACTCGGCGACCTGGGCGTTCACGCTGGTGTTGCAGACGCCGGTCTTGCCAGGCGGGCATTCGCGGGCGCGCTGCGAACCGAGCAGCCCATCGCTGATGCTGGCACCGGTGCAGGCGAGCGGAAGATAGGTGACGGCGATATGGGTGTAGCGCACCGCGAGCGCGAGCGCGGTACGAGCCTGGTAGCTGTAAAGCGAGCGGTGGCAGGGCGAGTTGAACCAGAGGGCGCTGTAGCGCTGCCAGTTCGCGAGCGTATCCGGTGCCTCGCAGGCGCGGCCGCCCTTGAAGCCGGCGCGGCTCGGCCGGTAATACTGGCCGCCGGCAGTGCCGAGATAAGAGCGGAAGCAAAAACCCTCGTCCGACAGCGCCAGCGGCCGGTCCGGATTGCCTTCGCCGGAGGCGATGCTGTCGCCAAGGCCAGCGATGAAGATGTCGCGGACCTGGATCTCGGTCTGGATGCGCTGGCTCGGATCGGAGCCGGAGGAGACGTCGACGGTCGCCACCGTCTGCTTGCCGTAGCGGACCCGCAGATTGACCGGCTCGGCGCAGTCGAAGGTCGAGGTTTGCGGTCCGTCGCCATCGTCGAACGACCACGCGCAGGTGGCGCCGACCGGCACCGCACCCGTCAGGCGCACGGTGATGGGATGGTCGATCGGGGTGAGGTAGTTCTCTTTGACGTTATCGCGGGTACAGGGCTGGTTGACCCGGCCCTGGAGGTCGATGCAGAGCCGGTTGACCATGTTGCGGGCCCAGCCACGGCCTTCGCTTTGCAACTCCAGCGACTGTTCGGCGGCGAGAATGCTGCGATTGCGGGCATTCTCGACATGCAGCAGGAAGTCGCGCTCCTCGCGGAACAGGCGGAAGCGATTGCGGACCTCCCAATTGATCTGCAGGGCACCGGCATCCTGCGCGGCTGCGGGTTGACACGGCAAAGCGGCGAGAAGTCCTGCCAGCAGCAGGGCTCCCGCGATACATCGGCGAAGGGAAACAGGGATCATGGCCCGCGTCTTCAACGGCAAAGTTGAGGCGGAAATAAGAGAGGATTGCCGTTCGGCCTGCAACCTTTGTCTGCGGCCGGTACGGGCCGCTGGCGCGATCGTCGGTCGGCCTTACCGCTTGCTGGCCTGGCGCAGCGACCGCTCGTGCTCCATCGCCGTCACCTGCTTGGGCAGGTTGGCCTGCGCGCAGGCTTCTGCCAGTCGCCGCCGCTCCTGCCAGGGCTGGACGACGTTCATCCAGAGCTCGCGAGTGCCCATGATGGAGATGGCGAGGCCAAACGGGATCACGAAATAGAGAATGCGGAAGACCAGCAGGGTCGCCAGCAACTGCTCGCGGCCGAATTCGGGCAGTGCCACCAGCATGGCGGCGTCGAACACCCCGATGGAGCCGGGCGCATGGCTGGCAAAGCCGAGCAGGGTCGCCAGGATGAACACCACCGCGAGCGACAGGAAATCGATCGGCGGAGTGGACGGTATCAGCAGATACATCGCAAAGGCACAGAAGCCGAGATCGACCACCCCGATCAGGATCTGCACCAGCGTCAGCGGCGCTGACGGCAGCACCACTTTCCAGCCCTTCTGTCCGAGCTCGCGGCGCTTCTCGCCCATGCACAGCCAGACCAGATAGGCGCCGATCGAGGCAAGGCCGCCGAACGCGATCAGCCGGTTAATCGACGACGGCAACTGGTCCATGTAGGAGGCTGCGTCCGGATGGATGGCCATGCCGATCGACAGCACGAAGATGTTACCGAGCCAGAAAGTCAGGCCGGAGAGGAAGCAGATCTTGGCGACGTCGATCGCGTTCAGCCCGTAGTCCGAATAAATCCGGAAGCGGATCGCACCGCCCGTGAATACCGTGGCGCCGATGTTGTGGCCGATTGAATAGGACGTGAAGCTCGACAGCGCTGCGATGCGATAGGGCACGTGCTTCTTGCCGATCGTTCGCAGTGCAAAAAAGTCGTAGAAAGTCAGCGTACAGAACGCGAAGAACACGCAAATCGCGGCAAGCCCGATATGCCCGCGGGGAATTTCGGTCAACGCAGTCAGGATTACGCTGGTATCGATGCCCTTGAGGGTGCGCAGCAGCGTCGTGATCGCGAAGGCGATGATCATCACGCTCGCGGCAACTCCGAGCCGGCGCCAGCCGATCCATCTCTTGAAGCCGCGTTTCAGCGCGGGCAGCAGTCCGTGCATTCATCCTCCCGGCGGGGGGCAAGGCCGACCGGGCCAGACATTGGCCAGTCGGTTGCGATCACTGCCCGAAATGGGCGTCGATCGCTAGGCATGATGTAGCTCATTTAAGGCAAAATCAGCGACTTGTGCAGCCCTTGACAACGATAGGTTCTGCGCCCGATCGGCCATTTTTGTCATAAGTGGTTCACATGGCCGGCGCGTTAAGCATATGAGTCGGCGGCCAGGCTTCGATCGCGCGCCCGTATGTTCAGATGGTTTCAAATCCTGCGCTCGCAAGCATTGTTCCGGCGCAAACGATGCGAGGCATTTTTGGAACGACGGTGCTGGGCACCGGTTAGCGCCCCATCAGCAATCGAACACGGCGAAAGTCCCGGCTTTTCTTACAAGCCGGCGTCGTCGTGTTCCCGAAACCTGCGAGGATCGGAACGATGGGACTGTTCACCAAGGACATCAAGACCATGAACGACCTGTTCGTGCATCAGCTACAGGATATCTATTATGCCGAGCAGCAGCTCACCAAGGCGCTGCCGAAAATGGCAGATAAGGCGACCGATCCGCAGCTGAAGCAGGGCTTTTTGACGCACCTCGAGGAAACCAAGCAGCACGTCACGCGGCTCGAGGAAGTGTTCAAGATGCACGGCGCCAAGGTCAAGGCTGTCGACTGTCCGGCAATCGATGGCATCATCGAGGAGGCCGACGAAACCGCGGGTGAAGTCGCGGACAAGGCGGTGCTCGACGCGGCGCTGATCAACGCGGCGCAGGCCGCCGAACATTACGAGATCGTGCGCTACGGCAGCCTGATCGCCTGGGCCAAGCAGCTCGGCCGCAGCGATTGCGCTGCGGTGCTCGCCAAGACGCTCGAGGAAGAGAAGGCGACCGACAAGAAATTGACGTCGCTTGCCGAGAGCAAGGTGAATTTGCGGGCGGCAAGCTAAGAGCGAGATACCGCTTTCAGGAGACGCCGTGCTTCCGCGCGGCGTCTCACTTTTTTAGCCGAGTCTAGCTAGCCTGGTATTTCAGGCCGAACACCAGTGCAACCACCGCAAACACCGCAATGGTCACGGCGAAGATCAGGCTCGCGACAGTCGAGCTGATCAGGGTCGAGAGGACTCCGATTCCGATCACCGGAAGCGCGTTGCCGAGAAAGCAACAGATGAAATAGGCCGAGACTACCTCGGCGCGACGATCATCCGGTGCGATCTGGTTCACCACTTGAAGGCTGCCGCGATAGCCGAGCCCCGCAGCGACGCCGCAGGTGGCGGTCGCCGCGATCATGACGCCAAGAGATCCTGCGAACTGTGCGGTGACGAGCAGGGCAAGGCTCGGCAGCATCAGGCCGAGCGACCATAGCATCGCGGCACGGCTCGACAGCTTGCGCGTCAGTGCAATGACGAGTGCAACGGCAGCTGCAAGCTCGAGGAAAATCGCGCCGGCAATCGCGTGGCTGGTGACGTGCAGCTCGCCCGCAAGCACGCTCGGCGCAAGCGCGGCAAAAAAGGCGACGAGGGCCATGCCACCGAAGCCGGTGACCGCGGGCGCCACGAACCGCGACCGGATCGACGACGGAACGCCGACGCGCGGCCGCATCGACAGTTGCGCGAAGTCGGCGAGGGGACGATCGACCGTCTCGCGGGCGAAGGCCAGAAGGGCTGCGACCACGACCAGCACCGCGAGATAAGCGATGAACGGTGTTCGCAGCGGAAACGCGACATATTCGGCGAGCAGGCCGGAAATCAATGCGCCGAGGCCAAGGCCGGTGAAGTTCGTGATTGTTGCAATCACGGTCGCGCGAGAGCGGTCCTGTTCGGCGATCAGTTCCGCAAGCCATGCGGTGCCAGTTCCGGCACCAATCCCGATCGCAAGGCCGCTCAGCACGCGTGCGACGTAGAGCGAGGCGACACCATGCGCGAACAGGAACACGAGCGCGCCCACGGCAGCGATGCCGACGGCAATGATCGCGGAACGCCGCCGCCCGACCTGATCGGACATCCGGCCGAAGATCATGAGTGCCGTCAGGTTTCCGACGACATAGACGGCGTAGATCAGGGTCAACGTGATCTGGGAGAAGCCCAGTTGCTGTTTGTAGATGACGTAGAGCGGGGTTGCGACCGTGCTGCCGGCAAACAGTGCGCCGATCAGGCATCCGACAGCAATGATGGTTGCGGTCTTGCCGAACTCCGAACTCGCGCGCGAGGGAACTGAGGTGTTGCCAACTCTTGCCATGACTTCGATGCCTTGAAGGTAAGATAAGCGGTTCAACACGAAGTGATCTCGCACTGTTCCCATGCTTGCGCGTGAACGGGGCTTGCATGGCATGCAGGGCGAAAGCCTCGATGTTTTCCAGTGCAGCATACGATTCATTTCACAATGATGTTTCGATCATAACCGAAGCATGCTCACGCAACGAAAGCGTATCGCTGGCGTTCACCCGCAAACATCGAGGTGGATCATGCCGGCAGAATTTCTTCATGCGCATTCGTCTCTGAGCGCGAGGAACACGCGAGGCGCGCAAGCTGCGTCCGCTTTGACGCTGACCGCGATGAGCCTCGGCTATGGCGTCGTGCAGCTTGATGTCACCATCGTCAACACCGCGCTCGACGCCATCGGCAAGACGCTTGGCGGCGGCGTCGCCGAATTGCAATGGGTGGTGAGTGCCTACACCATCGCCTTTGCCGCCTTCATTCTCACGGCCGGCGCACTCGGCGACCGCATCGGCGCCAAACGCATCTTCATGGCGGGGTTCGCGATCTTCACCGCGGCCTCGCTGGCCTGTGCATTATCTCCCAATGCGATCGCGCTGATCGGTGCACGGTTGATCCAGGGACTGGCGGCGGCGATCCTGGTGCCGAATTCGCTGGCGCTGCTGAACCATGCTTACACCGATGACCGCGCCCGCGGCCGCGCCGTCGCGGTCTGGGCGGCAGGCGCAAGCCTGGCGCTGACCGCCGGCCCCTTCGTCGGCGGCGCACTGATCACGCTGGTCGGCTGGCGTGCGATCTTCCTTGTCAATCTGCCCATCGGCCTTGCCGGCCTGTGGCTAAGCTGGCGCTATGCGACCGAAACCACCCGGGCGCGATCGCGTGAGATCGATCTGCCCGGCCAGCTTGCCGCGATCGGCGCGCTTGGGTCGCTCGCGGGCGCGATCATCGAAGCTGGCGCGCTCGGATGGAACCACCCGGCCGTGATCACCGCGTTCGTGGCCTCGGCTGTCCTCGCGGCGCTGTTCGTCTGGCGCGAGAGCCGCACGGCGCAGCCGATGCTACCGCTGTCCCTGTTCAGTCACCGGTTGTTTACCCTGACAACGATCGTCGGCCTCCTCGTCAACGTCGCGATCTACGGACTGATCTTCGTGCTCAGCCTCTATTTCCAGCGGATCAACGGCCTGTCGCCGTGGTGGACCGGGCTTGCCTTCGTGCCGATGATGGGCGCGGTGTTGCCGGTCAATCTGCTGGCGCCGCGCCTGGCCGAGCGCATCGGCGCGTGCCCGACCATCGTCGTCGGTGCCTCTATCTCCGCACTTGGCTGTCTCGGCCTGCTCTGGATCGAGGCTGGGACGAGCTATTGGGCGATCTTCGCGCAGCTGATTGCGATCAGCGGGGGACTTGGCCTCCTGGTACCGCCGCTGACTTCGACCTTGCTCGGCAGCGTCGAGAAAGCGCGCTCGGGGATTGCCGCGGGTGTCCTCAATGCGACGCGGCAGACCGGCAGCGTCATGGGTGTCGCGTTGTTCGGGTCGCTGGTCGCGTCCGGTGATGCATTCATGAGCGGCTTTCACCAGTCGCTAATCATATCGGCGGCCGTGCTACTGGTGGCCGCCGGCCTGATGGGCTTCGGTGCAAAGGCGCAGGCGGACGAACAATGTGAGTGACCGCACACATTACCTGTTCACCATTCCGCTAACCGCCGCATAGCCAGTTACCGACTGTCCACCTCTGCCGGTTCTAGTGCCCGATGGAATAGGGGCCGGCAATGTATCAAGTTCTGTTTTGTCTTACGGACCAGCACGATTGGCGTCTGGTCGCACTCGGTGGCGCGGTGTGCCTTCTCGCGAGCGCGGCGGCGATCAGCCTGTTCCACAGGGCGCGTGCGACGAACGGCGGTGCTCGCCTCGTATGGATCACGCTCGATGCCGTCGTGGCTGGCTGCGGAATCTGGGCAACACATTTCATCGCCATGCAGGCCTACGGTCCGGGCGCCGGTGGTGCCTACAATATCCCCGTGACGATCCTCTCGCTGATCTTTGCAATCGCGGTGACCTTCATCGGTCTCAGCATCTCGGTTTCGACGACGCGCGGAATTCTGATCGCGCTCGGCGGGGCCGTCGTTGGCGGCGGTGTCGCAGCGATGCATTACACCGGCATGATGGCGTTCGAGATTCCTGCCCATGTCGGCTGGGCCACCGGAACCGTGACGCTCTCGATCCTGCTCGGCATCATCTTCGGATCGTGCGCGCTGTTCGTCGCAGGACGAGGCGACAGCCTGTCCAACGCACTTGGCGCGACGGTCCTGTTGACGGTTGCCATCGTCTCGCACCATTTCACCGCGATGGGCGCACTGGAACTGACGCCTGATCCGACGCTTGCGATTGACGGCCTTTCGATCCCGCCGGCATCGTTGTCCATCATGACCGCCGGTGCGGCTGTGGCCATTCTCGCTATCGCACTTGTGGCGGCCGTGCTCGACCGTCGCGCCAAGGGCGAGATCGGGCGCCAGCAGGTTGTGCTCGACACCGCGCTCGAGAACATGTCGCAGGGACTGTGCATGTTCGATGCCGAGGGCAAGATCATTCTGTTCAACGAACGCTATGCGGCGATGCTCCGCCGCTCCGACATGCAGCTTACGGGGCGCGTGTTGATCGAGGTTCTCCGCGAGGAGGCGGCGAAGGGACAGTGGACTGGCGATCCCGAGCAGTTCTTCGCGCGCCTCGTCGGGGATGCCCGGGAAGGACGTACGACGACGGATGTCATTCGCCGGTTCGATCGCTCGATCCGCGTCGTCAACCAGCCGATGCAGGGCGGCGGTTGGGTCGCCACCTTCGAGGACATCACCGAATGGCTGGAGGCGCAGGCCAGGATCTCGCACATGGCGCGCCATGACGCGCTGACCAATCTGCCGAATCGCGTGCTGTTCCACGAGCAGCTCGAACAGGGATTGCGCCGGGCAGCGTCGGACGACCAACTCGCGGTGCTCTGCCTCGACCTCGATCATTTCAAGGATATCAACGACTCGCTTGGCCATCCGATTGGCGATGCACTGCTGAAGGAGGTCGGTCGCAGGCTGAAGGCGACCGTCGGAGAGCACGACACTGTCGCCCGTCTCGGCGGCGACGAGTTCGCCGTTGTCCAGATCGGCCGGTCGGAAGAGGCTGCTGCGCGAGCGCTCGCCGGCCGCCTCGTCGAGGTGATCTCCGCGCCTTACGAGATCGACGACCACCAGATCGTGATCGGCGTCTCCATCGGCATCTCGCTTTCACCGCAGGACGGCAGCAATCCCGACGAGCTCTTGAAGAACGCCGACCTCGCGCTGTACCGCGCCAAAGCTGATGGCCGCGGCACCTACCGCTTCTTCGAGACCGGCATGGATGCCCGCGCGCAGGCGCGGCGCCTCCTGGAAATGGATCTGCGGGCGGCGCTTCAGCGCAGCGAGTTCCAGCCCTATTATCAGCCGATCCGCGATGTCGCCAGCGACCGCGTCGTCGCCTTCGAGGCGCTGATGCGCTGGAATCATCCGCAGCGCGGCCTGATCTCGCCGCTCAACTTCATTCCGCTCGCCGAGGAGACCGGACTCATCGTGCAACTCGGCGAAATCGTGTTGCATAGTGCCTGTGCGGATGCCGCGACCTGGCCCGTTGACATCGGGGTCGCCGTCAACCTGTCGCCGGTGCAGTTCAAGAATCCGAACCTGATCACATCGGTGACCGAGGCGCTGGAGAAATCGGGGCTCGCGGCGAACAGGCTCGAGCTCGAGATCACCGAATCCGTGCTGCTCCAGAACAGCGAAGCGACGTTGACCACGTTGCACGATCTGCGCGCCATGGGCGTGCGCATCTCGCTCGATGATTTCGGCACCGGCTATTCGTCGCTGAGCTACCTGCGCAGCTTCCCCTTCGACAAAATCAAGATCGACCGCTCCTTCGTGTCAGAGCTCGCCACGCGCGAGGATTCGGTGGCGATCATCCGCGCCGTGACCGGCCTTGGCCGCAGCCTCGGCATCGTCACCACGGCGGAGGGCGTCGAGAACGACGCGCAGCTCGAGCTGCTGAGGCGCGAAGGTTGCACCCAGGCGCAAGGCTATCTGTTCAGCCAGCCGCGGCCGGCCTCCGATGTCGCGATGATGCTGGACCGGCCGCGACTGCGCGCTTCGGCTTGAGGAGTTAGCCGCGGCGCAGCGCGAAATGCGCGCCGCAAAACGCCATCACGGCGCCGAGGCAAAGCGCCGCGAGACCCGCGAGCACGCCGGAGACGGTCGGGATCGGGCTCGGCGCCGAAGCTGCCTGTCCGGCGCCGGCAAGCAGCAGCACGCCGACCGCGATCAGGAATTGGCGCATCCTCTGCGGGATCTGGCCGGAGACGGCGCTTTGCATCAACGACGCCGTGAAATAGCCGCCCGAGAATCCGACGGTCGCGATCAGCCACCAGGCGATCGCAGCACCGGTCGGCATGAATTCGTGCGTGTCGGAGCGCCAGAGGCCGCCGAGGTCGAGCCCATAGCGCGCGCCCAGCATGTGCACCGCGAGCGCGAGCAGCACGCCCGCGATCATGGCGGCTCCGAGAATCAGGCGGCGCGGAAAATAGATCGTCTCAGCCATGCCCCGCTTGTAGGATGGGGAAGGGCGATCGCGCAAGCGGATCGCAGATGGGATTGAGCATGCAGGTGTTGGACGGGCAGGGCGGATCGGTCACGGGCTATGCCTACAAGGCGTCGCTGATCGGCTCGGCGCATCGCTTCGAGCTCACCGAGGACGGATTGTCCTGGCACATTGCCGGCCGTTCCGGCCTCTGGCGCTATGACGAAATCAGTGCAATCAGGCTGTCGTTCCGTCCGGTCTCGATGCAGCAGCATCGCTTTCGCGCCGATGTCAGTCGCGCCAGTGGCGGTCGAATCGCGATCCTGTCGACGAGCTGGCAGACCGCGGCGCTGATGGCGCCACAGGACAATGGCTTTCGCGACTTCATCGTCGAGCTTCACGCGCGGATGGCGAAGGCCGGCAGCCGCGCCACGCTGACCGCCGGCCTCGGCCGCAACACCTATGCCGCAGTGCTGGCGTTCCTGGCGCTGCTGGCGGTGGCGATGGCGGGACTATTGATCCGCGCGCTGATGATCGGTGAATTCGCCGGCGTGCTGTTCATCCTCGGCTTTGCCGCGCTGTTCGTCTGGCAGGTCGGCGGTTTCGTCCGGCGCAACCAGCCGCGCCGCTACACCTTCGACCAGTTGCCCCGGTCCTTGCTGCCGTAGCGCCTGCAATCGGCCGCAATCAAACGTGACTTCGCAGTCGCGCGCCGGTCCCGCATCGTGATGCGATGACAGTCACGGACCACGCTAGGCGCCTGCCGACGGCGGACGAGATCGCCGAGATCAATCGCACCCATCTGATCGATACGCCGCTTCAGCCGGCCGATCTGCTGTTCCTGTTCGGTACCCGCGAGGACGTTGCGCTCCGTGTCGCGACCGCGGCGCGGCTCTGGCGCGAGGGCTATTTCCGCTGGTCGATTGTCAGCGGCGGTGTCACGGCCGGCTCGGAGCAATCCGAGTGCATGATCATCAAGGCGGCGATGGTCGCGGCAGGCATTCCGGCGGACCGGATTCTCGAAGAGCATCGTGCGATGAACACCGGTGAGAACGTGATCTTCTCGCTGCCGGTCATCGATGCGGCGCTGGGACTGCACAACATCCGCAGCGTGATTTGCCTCGGCAACACCTGGACGGCGCGACGTTATCCGATGACGCTGCACCGGCACTGGCCGGAAGTGACGAAGCTGCTGCTCACCGTCGACAGTTTTGCGACGCCGCGCACGCTTTGGCATACCGACGCCGAGTTTCGTCGTCGGATCCTGCACGAATGGGACAAGATCGAGCCATACAGGGCGAAGAATTTTATCGCGGATTGGCCGGAGCGCTGACGGAGAGGAATTACTCCGTCGAGTCGAAATCTTCCTCCTTGGTGCCGAGCAGCGAGACGAGCGTGCGCAGCCCGGAATCGAGTTGCTCAAACGAGGGTGGGGCGAGCGCGAGTCGCACCGCGTTCGGCGCGTGGCCATGCGCGACCGCGAAGGTCGAGGACGGCGTCAGCGCAATGCCGCGCCGCGCGGCCGCGGCAACGAATGTCTGCGAGCGCCAGTGCGGCGGCAGCGTCAACCAGAGATGATAGGAGCGCGCGTCGGCGGCAATCTGGTAACCGGCGAGCAGCCGTGCTGCGGTCTGCTGGCGCCGCGCGGCGTCGATGCGCTTCAGTCGCGTCAGCTCGGCGACGGTGCCGTCGGCCATCAACCGCTGCCCGGATGCGAGCGCGTGGCCCGACGCGACCCAGCCACCGGTGCGAACGGCGCTCATCATGCTTTCGCGCAGATGAGGCGGTGCAACGAGAATGCCGAGCGCGAGACCAGGTGCAACCTTCTTGGACAGACTATCGAGCACGATGCAGCGGTCCGGCCCGAGCGCGGCGAGCGGCGTGTCGTCGGCGAGGAAGCCGTAGACGGTGTCTTCGATGATGGTGAGATCGAGCTTCTCTGCGACGCGCATGATGTCGGTGCGTCGCGTCGCGTTCATGGTGACGCCGAGCGGATTCTGGATGATGGGCTGGAGATACAACGCCGACAGATGCGCTTCGCGATGCGCTTTCTGGATCGCGTCGGGTCGGGCGCCATGTTCGTCCATCGGGATCGGCACCAGCGTGATGCCGAGCCGCGCGGCGATGCTCTTGACGTAAGGATAGGTGAGCGCCTCGACACCGCAGCGGCCACCGGTCGGAACGAGCGCGGCGAGTGCGGCCGCGAGCGATTGCTTGCCGTTCGCGGTGAATACGATCTGCTCGGCCTGCGGCGCAAAGTCCTTGCGCGCGAGATAGGCGGCCGCCGCATTGCGCGCGCTCTTGGTGCCGGTGCTGGTCGAGGTGCGCAGCACGGCTTCGAGCGCATCGACGCGCTCGAGCCCGGCGAGGCTCTTGGCGATCATCGCCCATTGCTGCGGCAGCAGCGGATAATTCACCTCGAAATCGATGCGCGCATCGCGCGGCTCGCTGACGATCTCGACCTCGCGCCTGATGTCGCCGGAGATGAAGGTGCCGCGGCCGACCTCGCCGACCACGAGCCCGCGGCGCAACAGCTCCGTATAAACACGGCTCGCGGTCGAGACCGCAATGCCACGGTCATAGGCAAAATTACGCTGCGGCGGCAGGCGGTCGCCGGCCCTTAACGTGCCATTAGAGATATCCGCGGCAATGGCATCCGCGAGCTTCACGTACTCGAACTTGGACATTATTGCACCGAGAGCAATGTTTTCCTTGCTCCGAGCAATGTACTGGAGCATTTAAGTTCCATCAAGGTCCACGATTGAGCCGAGGAAAGCGAGAGCAATCCGACGGCAAATGAGGTGCAGGCGCTGAGAGCGTTTGCGTCAACGGCATCCGTATCGCCGCGTGGCCACAAGGCCGGAGAAGAAAAATGAACACGATCTCGCAAACTGCCGGGCAGAGTTTACGCCCATCCTCGTCGAGCGGATTTCTTGCCACGCTCGTCAACGCCGCCTACGCCCTGTTCGACCGCCTGGAGCGCCGCTCCGCCGTCAAGACGCTGAACGAGCTCGACGACCGCGCCCTGCGCGACATCGGCATCCATCGCAGCCAGATCGAAGACGCCGTCTACGGCCAGTTCAAGGCCGAGCTGACGCGGTATCTGTGAGCGTCTTCGCCCTTGTCCCGGACGCGCCGCAACGCGCGAGCGTTGTTGCGCAGCGTCCGGGGCACGAGACCTGAATTTCCGGGCGCGACTGCCTCCACATCGTCATGCGAGCGTAGCGAAGCAATCCAGACAACCTCTGCGGAAAGACCCTGGATTGCTTCGCTGCGCTCGCAATGACTAGTTGGTGATAGCCCAGACTCACACCGCCGCGATTAGGCCAACGCGAACTGGCCCCACACGCCGCCATGGGCTCGATCGTTCTCGGGCTCGCTAGGTTTGCGGCGAGGCCTCGTTGGAGCACCACGCTGGCGCCCATGCCCGACATCGAAGCGGCGCATCCGCGCAACAACATTGTCGGCTAGCGCCGCGATGCGCGCAGTCGCCTGTTTGACGACAAACAAGATCGTGCTGATGCGACTGAGCACGCCGATCAGGAACAGCACCGAGAAGATGTCGATATAGGCGAGGAAGTCGCCGATCAGCATCAGCTCCGGCGGGATCGGGATGCTGTGATAGTAGGCCCCGATGAGGATGACGACGGGGATGAAGGCGATGACCTTCCGCAGCGTCAGCCTGTCGAGGATCGCAGCGAGTTGCACGACCAGCACCTCCCACAGCGCATCACCGATTGCGAGCGGGACCTCGTAGGTCCATCTCCGCCACCATTGCTTCACGACATTGCTCCGAGGTCAGTGCCTGACCACCAGCACCGAGCACTTGGCGTAACGCACCACATGCCCGGCATTCGAGCCGAGGAAATAGGTGCGCATCGCGGGCCGGTGCGAGGTCATCACGATCAGATCGGCCTTCATGTGCACGGCTTCCTCCAGGATCTCGTGGTAGATGCCGCCCTGGCGGACCACGCTCGAGATGTGGGAGGCTTCGATGCCGGATTCGCGCGCGACGATGGCGAGCGCCTCTTCCGAGGTCTGGCGCTGCTGTTCGTCGAAATCGGCCGGGACATATTCGGCCAGCATCACCGGCGTCATCGGCAGCACGTTGAGCAGGCGGATCGATCCGTTCCAGTTCTGCGACAGCGTCGTCGCGGTCGCGATTGCAGGCTTGGCAAGGTCGGTATCGGCGAGGTCGATGGGCACGAGAATGGACTTGAACATCTGCGCCTCCCTAATGATCAAGCTGGATCAACCTGACGAGACGGCGCCCGCGCGTCTCATCCCAGTCGAAGCAACTTGGGGCTGACGAACAGCACCAGTTTGCCGCGGCGGTAGGCCACGTCACCCCAATCCTTGACGTCAAAGTCCAGGATCGCAAGCCCCGCTGTGGGAAGATTGTCGGCGAGCGCCTTTGCGCCCGCCGGATCGCCGCCGCCCATCAGCATCAAGGCCGCCTCGTGCATGCCCGGATTGTGCCCGACCAACAAAAGTTGCTTCGGGTTGGCCGGCACGGTTGCAGTGCGAATGGTTTCGAGGACCTGCGCGGGGTCGGCGCCGTAGAGTTCCGGCAGGATTTCGACTTCAGGTGCTGCGACGCGGTCCTTCATCGCCTGCCAGGCGATGTCCCAGGTCTGCCGAGCGCGGACGGCATGCGACACCAGCACCGTCTCGGGGACGGGCGGATGGTTGGCGATCCAGTCGCCGATCTCGGCGGCATCCCGCCGGCCGCGGTCGTCGAGCCGGCGGTCCTGGTCACGGCCGCTCGGCGCGTCGGTCTCGGTCTTGGCGTGACGCAGCAGCATCAAACGGCGCATTGGGATTCTCGAATCGTTCCGTGTCCAGAATAATCTACAGGCGCCGGTCGAGGACAAGGTGACAAGCGCCGGTTCGATATTTTAAGAAAACGACATGAGCGAGACTTTCACAAGCGTGTCCCAGGAAGAAGCCGGCGTTCCTGAGCGTGTCCGGCTGTCGTTCGATCTTGATGCCGACATTTGCGTGATCGGGGCAGGGCTTGCCGGCCTTTCCATTGCGCTCGAGGCGGCCCGGCTCGGGGCCAGCGTCGCGGTGCTCGAGGGGCGCCATATCGGCTGGAACGCCTCCGGCAACCAGCTCGGCACCGTGACGCCGGGCTTCGCACTGCCGCTCACCGAGCTGATCGAGCGCATCGGCTTCGAGGATGCCAGCGAGTTGTGGACGCTCTCCAAGGAGGGGGCCGACTTCATCCGGGCCAACGCCACCGAAGAGAACATGCCAGGCATCGGCCTCACCGACGGCGTACTGGAGGTCTCCAATGTCGATACCGGCGACCGGCTGATCAGCCGGCTCCAGATGCTGAACGAGGATTTCGACACCGAGGCAGAGGGCTGGCAGGTCGACCGCGTCCGCGCGGCGCTGAAGACCGATCGTTACTTCCACGGCGTCTACTATCCCAAAGCGTTCCAGGTCGACGGCCGCAAATATGTGCATGGCCTCGCCGCGTTGGCGCGGCGCGCGGGCGCCCGCATCTTCGAGGACACGCCGGTCGTCAGCATCGATCATTCCGGTATCCGCAAGCGCATCGTTACCCCGTCGGCGCGGCTGCGCGCGACGCACATCGTGCTCGCCGGCAACATCCATCTCGGCGCGCCGCTGCGGCGGCTGTCGGAGACGCTGCTGCCGGTGTGGCGTTATGCGGGCATCACCGCGCCGCTCGGCGAGCGCGTGCACGAGATCGTCGGCTTCAAGGGATCGGTGATGGATTCCGACGGCGTCGATCATTTCCGCATCGTCGATGGCGACCGCCTGATGTGGGAGAGCCCGGAGACGACCTGGGCTGCGCGGCCGCAGCGCTTTGCAGGTCCCGTGAAACGGCGGATCCGGTCGATCTTCCCCCAGCTCGGCAATGTCGAGATATCGGAGACATTCGGCGGTGCCACCGGCCAGACCGTGCACGGCATGCCGCAGATCGGCGAGTTGCGCAAAGGCCTGTGGGTCGCGAGCGGGTTCGGCCGCCAGGGCATGAACACGTCGGCCATGGCTGGGCAGCTGATCGCGCGCAGCATCCTGCGGGGCGAGGAGCGCTGGAAGCTGTTCTCGCCGTTCGAGCTGGTCTGGGCCGGCGGCACCACCGGACGGGTCGCGGGCCAATTGGTCGGCGTGTGGGGCAGGGCGAGTTCCGCCGCCGCCGGGTCGCTTGCCCGCTACCGCGAGCGGGTGCGGATGAAGGATCGGGAACGCGAGGCGCGGTTGGCCGAGGCCAACAGGGCCGCCGGCACCGGCCAGCGCCGGCCGTCCTCAGGGGTTCGACCGCGGATGGCCGCGCCGCCGCATCCGCCTGCGCCGGCGGAAGCGGAACCGGCCACCCAGGAGCAGGGCGTCTCGCAATAAGTTGAGAAAAATCCCGCCCGGAAGTGTAACGTCGGCCGTTAGAGCCCGTATCTCAGGGCGTGGACTTTCTGCGCACGGAGAATGAGATGTTTGACCGCCGCATCCTGTTGACGACAGTCGCCGGCCTGTTCGGCCTTTCGGCCTTCCGCTGGCTGAGAGCAACCCCGGCCCGGGCTGGAGAGAAGGCCGCCGGGAAGTTCGAGATCGAGAAGACGGACGCTGAGTGGCGCGCCCAGCTCACGCCGCAGCAATATGAGATTCTGCGCAAGGAAGGAACCGAACGGCCGGGCACCAGCCCGCTGCTCAAGGAGCATCGCAAGGGCACCTTCGCCTGCGCCGGCTGCGACCTGCCGGTGTTCGCGTCGGAGACCAAGTTCGAGAGCGGCACCGGATGGCCGAGCTTCTACCAGCCGATCGAGGGCAATGTCGGCAAAACCGAGGATCGCACCTTCGGCATGGTGCGTACCGAGGTGCACTGCCGACGCTGCGGTGGCCATCTCGGCCACGTCTTCGACGACGGTCCGAAGCCGACCGGATTGCGCTACTGCATCGACGGTTTCGGGCTGGTCTTCCACCCCGCGTCGCCGTCGGCGACCTAAGGCGTTATTTGACGCGTTTTCCCGGCAATTGTTGCCGGTCCGGCAATTATGCCCCGGTCGCCTGACCGGGGCATGTCTATTTAAGTCATTGATTTCCTGAGAATACCCGCATTGGCATAGCCCTTGCGACTGTCTCCCCGACTGCGGCCATAAGTCGACCCGCCGCCGAGATCGGATTTGGAGACAAAGTTATGGGTATCTTCGATGCAATGAACACCTCGGTGGGTGGCCTGCAGGCGCAGTCCTACGCGCTTCAGAACATCTCGGGCAACATCGCGAACTCGTCCACCACCGGCTACAAGGGCATCGGGACCAGCTTCGAGGATCTCATCCCCGACGCCTCCGTGCCGAGCAAGCAGGTGGCCGGCGGCGTCACCGCGCACGCGCAGGCGACCATCACCACCCAGGGCACGATCTCGTCCTCAACGGTTGCCACCAACATGGCGATCACCGGCGACGGCTTCTTCTCGGTGCAGAAGGCAAGCGGCGTGGTCGACAACGTGCCGGTGTTCGACGGCGTCTCCTATTACACCCGCCGCGGCGACTTCCAGGTCAACGCCAACGGCAACCTCGTCAACGGCGCCGGCTATTATCTGATGGGCGTTGCGGTCGATCCCAAGACCGGCAACCCGACCGGCAGCGTGCCGACCGTGCTGCAATTCCAGAACAACTTCGTCCCGGCGCAGGCAACCACTTCGATCCAGTACGCGGCGAACCTTCCGACCCAGCCGAATACGGTGGCGAGTTCGACCGCAGCAACCGGTTCGCTGCTGGCCTCCGGCGGCCTCAATCCGTCGGACTATTCGGCGAACCCGCTGGCGATCGGCACGCCGCCCGCGCCCTACACCAACGCGACGGTCTCTGGCGCTGCGGCTACCGGCAATCTGCGCTCGGCCTATACGTCCACGACCGGGACGAGTTCGGTCGCGTTGCAGGACAGCGCTTCGGCGGCTGCGTCGACAACGACCTCGCTCGATCCTTCGGCGACACCCCATCTCGCCACGAGCATTCTCAATGCGCTCGCCAACGGCACGACGGGTACGACGCTGACCATCACCGGCGTCGGCGGTACCCCCCACACGATCACCTTCGATCCCAACGTCACCACCGTGACGACTGCCAGTGGCAACACCACGATCGGTGTGAAATCGGGCAGCGCCGCGCAGGTAACCGACATCCTGAATGCGATAGCGACGGCGGCCGGCATCCCCGCCAGCAGCGTCACCATGACTGCCAGCGGCAATATCCAGATCGCCAGCGGCACCTCCGCTGACATACAGGTCACCAGCGGCGCGGCAGCCACTGCGCTCGGCCTCAGCACGGTGACGCGCGGTGGCAACGTGCTGTCGACGCCTGCGATCACCGGCTCGACCGTGTTGAGCGGCACCGCCACTGCTGGCAACGCGGAAGTGCTGTCGACGGGATTTCAGGCCGGCGACGTCATCTATGTCGACGGCACGACCTCGGGTCAGACGCTGACGTTCGTGGCGTCGGGTGCCTCCGGGCCGAACCAGATCAACATCACCGATAACATCACGACCCTGCTCGGCAAGATCGACGGACTGAGCGGAGCCACGGGTTCCTCGATCTCCAACGGCGTGATCACGCTGAACACAGGCACGGCCAAGGATCTCACGCTTGCCGTGGGTGGATCGTCCACCGCCAGCGCGGCTTTCGCCGCACTTGGCTTCACGTCCTCGATCAGCAAGAACCGTGACGGCGGCGGTACCGCCGGCACCGGCACCGTGATCGGCAACGACATCGCCACTTTCACCAAGGAATCGATCAGCGGCGGCGCCGTGACCGCATACAACGCGGCGGGCACGCCCGTGAACCTGCAATTGCGCTGGGCCAAGACCGACAGCGCTTCGCTCGGCACCGGACATACCGATAGCTGGAACCTTTTCTATCAGACCGATCCGAACGCGACCGGCTCGACGGTCGGCTGGGTCAATACCGGCCAGACCTTCACCTTCGCCAGCGACGGCTCGCTCACGACGCCGAGCGGCTCGGGAATCACCATCCCGAACGTCAGTGTCAGCGGGCAATCGCTCGGCTCGGTCGCCTTCAACATCTCCTCGGGCGGCCTGACCCAATATGCGAGCACCAGCGGCGCGGTGACCATCAACACCATCACGCAGAACGGCTACGCCGCCGGTCAGCTTCGTTCGGTCTCCGTCAACAACAACGGCATCGTGGTCGGCACCTTCTCCAACGGCCAGAACCTCGACCTCGCCCAGGTGACGCTGTCGCACTTCAACGGCACCAACTATTTGAAGGCGATGGACGGCGGCGCCTACGCCGTGACCGACCAGTCGGGTCCGGCGATCGCCGGCGCATCGGGCACCATCAGCGGTTCGTCGCTGGAAGGATCCAACACCGACATCGCCGACGAGTTCACCAAGCTGATCGTGACCCAGCAGGCCTATTCGGCCAACACCAAGGTGATCACGACGGCGAACTCGATGGTGCAGGACCTCCTGAACGTGTTGCGCTGATCGGCGCGTGACGTAACCAAAGGCGGCTAGTAAAATGGGTTTGAGTTCAGCCCTTGCCAGTGCGATGAGCGGTCTGCGTGCCAACCAGGCTGCGCTCTCGATCGTCTCGTCGAACGTCGCAAACTCGCAGACGCCGGGTTACGTCGCCCAGACGCCGAACCAGATCGAAGTCACCACCGGCGATTTCGGCTCGACGGCGAAGACGACAGGCGTCAGCCGCGAGATCGACAGCTATGTGCAGAACCAGCTGCGCACCGAGACCGGTGGCAGCGGCTACGCCGACCAGATGGCCAACATTCTGAAGCAGCTTCAGAGTGTGTATGGCACGCCCGGCAACAGCGGCACGCTCGAAACCGCGCTGAACAATTTCACGTCTTCGCTCCAGGCGTTGTCGACAAGCGCCGGCTCCTCGTCGGCGCAGACGGTCGCGGTCGGTGCGGCACAGGCGCTGGCGACCCAGCTCAACGTCACCACCAGAGGCATCCAGTCGCTGCGCTCCAATGTCGAGCAGGATCTCGGCACTTCGGCACAGGCCGCCAACGCGGCAATGAACCAGATCGCCGACATCAACACCAAGATCCAGGGCCTGGCCTCGAACGATCCGTCCGCAGCGACCCTGATGGATCAGCGCGACCAGGCCATCAATACTTTGTCGAAATATGTCGACGTTCGCGTCACCACCGACGGATCGAACCAGGCCAACATCTACACCACCACCGGCATCCAGCTCGTTGGCGCGGGGCTCGCCTCGCAATTCACCTTTGCGTCTAGCGGCGCGCTGTCGGCGACCTCCCTCTACAACACCGATCCGGCAAAGTCCGGGGTGGGCGCACTCAACATTAGGCTCCCGAACGGCTCGTCGATCGACGTCGCCGGCAACAACGTTGTCTCTTCCGGCCAGATCGCGGCCGACCTGAAGCTGCGCGACCAGACGCTGGTGCAGGCGCAGAATCAGGTCGACCAGCTCGCCGCAACGATGTCGAGCGCGCTGTCCGACAAGACCACGGCGGGCAGCACCGTCTCCGGTCCGCCCGCGGGCTTCGACATCGATCTCGCCGGGGCCCAGCCGGGCAATACCGTCAACCTGACCTACACGGACGCCACCAACACGCAGCGCCAGATCACGCTGGTGAACGTGACCGATCCGGCTGCGCTGCCGCTCCAGAACGCCACCAATGCGAATCCGATGCAGATCGGAGTCAATTTCTCCGGCGGAATGGGTGCGATTGCGTCTGCGCTCAACACGGCCTTATCCGGCGCGCACCTGACCTTCTCCGCCGCTCCGTCGCCGGCGACCGCGACGACGCTGCGGGTCACGGACGACAACACTGGCCTCGCCAGGGTCAACTCGGCGACGAGCACCAAGACGATCTCGTCGCTGACCTCGGGCAGCCCGCAACTGCCGCTGTTCACCGACGGCAGCACGGCGCTCTACACCGGAGCCATCACGGCGTCGGGCTCGCAGATGACCGGCCTTGCCGGCCGCATCTCGGTCAATCCGTCGCTGGTCACTGACCCGAGCAAGCTGTCGATCTACAGCACCTCGCCGGTGACGCCCACCGGCGACACCACGCGCTCGGACTATCTCTACTCGCAGCTCACCAACACGGTGTTTTCCTATTCGCCGCAGACCGGTCTCGGCTCGGCCAATCAACCGTTCAGCGGCAGCGTCTCCAACTTCCTGCAGCAGTTCCTGAGCGTACAGGCCAACGCCTCGACCCAGGCGACCGCGCTCCAGCAGGGCCAGAGCGTCGTGGTGTCGACGCTCCAGGCCAAGTTCAACTCGACCTCCAGCGTCAATCTGGACTCGGAGATGTCGAACCTGATCCAGCTTCAGAATGCCTACGCCGCCAACGCCCACGTGATGTCGGTGGTGCAGAGCATGATGAATACGTTGATCCAGGCTCAAGGGTAATCAGTAGGGCTCTGAAACATGTCGATCAGCAGCATCAATTACGGTTCGTCGGTCCTCGGCGCGCAGATCCGCAACATCAACCAGCAGCTTACCGACCTGTCGACGCAGCTCTCGACCGGCAAGCTGTCGCAGAACTATTCCGGCATGGGGACCAACGAAGGCTTTGCGATCGCCTCGCGCGCGCAGCTTTCGAATATCGCCGCCTATACCGACACGATGACGAACGTCAACGTCAACATCAACCTCGCCAACACCGCGCTGCAGTCGCTGACGACGATTCGCAACACGGTGCAGACGGGTTCCGCCACCAGCTCGCAGGACCTCAATGTCAACGGCCAGACGGTGGCACAGAACACCGCCGCCGCACAGTTCGGCTCGATGGTCGGCGTGCTCAACACGCAGTCGGGCAACCGCTATCTGTTCTCCGGCACGGCCTACAACACGCAATCGGTCGCCAACGCCGGCGACATCATCAACGGCACCACGACGCAGGCGGGCCTGAAGACCGTCATGGCCGAGCGCCAGGCCGCCGACCTCGGCGCCAACGGCATGGGTCGGCTGGTGCAGTCGCAGCCGACCACGACTTCGGTGCAGGTGGCGGAAGACAGCGCGGCATCGCCGTTCGGATTGAAGATTTCTGCGGTCTCATCGACGCTCACGGGTGCGACGGTCACGGGTCCGAGTGGCTCGCCGGTGTCGTTCTCGGTGAATATCGGTGCCACGCCCCCCAGTAACGGCGACAAGTTTAGTGTTCAGTTCACGCTGCCTGACGGTTCGACCGAGCAGATCGACCTGACCGCGTCCACGGCGACGCCGACGCCGGTCGGCAGCTTTGCGATCGACACCGGCAATCCCACTGCCGTTCCGCCGGTTGCCCCCAACCCCGTCACCACGGCGACGAATCTCAACACCGCGCTGAACACCGCGATCACGAAGCTGGCCAACACTTCGCTGGTGGCGGCATCGGCCGTCACCGCCGGCGACAACTTCTTCAACACCGATAGCTCGGCGATCGGCGCTGCCAAGACCAACCAGGCGAGCCCGGCCGCACCGATCAGCGGCACCACCGCGCTGTCGGGCACGGCGCCCTCGGACTCGATTGCGCCGGGCTTCTCCGCCGGCGACAGCATCACCGTCAACGGCACCACGCTGAGCTTCGTCGCTTCGGGCGCGACCGGTAACCAGCTCAACGTCACTGACAGCATCCAGACCCTGATGAGCAAGATCGACGCCATCACGGGGACCTCGCGGCCGTCAACGATCCATGGCGGCTCGATCACTATCAACACCGACGATGCCGCGAGCCTGAGCATCTCGGGCTCGACGCCGGGGGCGACGGCGGCGCTCGGCGCGCTCGGTTTCAGCACAACGCCAATCACGGCGACACAGCCGCCACTCCGCGTCGGCTCCTCGCCGGCGAGCTCGGCGACGACGCTGGTGAACGGCTCGGCCACGACCGTGAAGTGGTACACTGGCAACGACGGTCCGGGCTCGGCGCGCTCGACTGCGGTGGCGCGGGTCGACGATTCCGTCACGGTGCAATATGGCGCCCAGGCCGATGAGGACGCGATCCGCAAGCAGTTGCAGGCCGTCGCCGTCTACGGCACGTTCTCGACCTCGCCGACCGGTCAATACTCGGGCGGCGCGGTCGCGGCGCTGAGCCTGCGCACCACGCAGGCGCTGACGCCGCAGGCCGGGCAGCAGAAGATCGAGGACATCCAGACCGACATCGCGATGGCCCAGAACACGATGAAGGACGCGAGCACGCGCCAGACCCAGGCCAAGGCGCAGCTTCAGAACATCGTCGACCAGGCGGAATCGGCATCGCCCGACCAGGTGGCGAGCGAGATCCTGTCGCTTCAGAACGCGCTCCAGGCGTCCTACCAGACGACTGCAAACCTCGCGCAGCTCTCGCTGGTCAAGTTCCTGTAAGGGCGCATTAAGGCGCCGTTAACCATGCCTCTTTACCTCTTGGTGAGGATTTGGGGCACGCGGAGCCGTCAATGTCGGACAAGATGCAACTGGTGGTGGCGACACCCTGTTTCGGCGGGCAGGTGTCGAGCATTTACGCAAGCTCGATCTTCGCGCTCCAGCGCGCCGTGCACGGCATGTCCAATCTCGGGCTCAAGGTGCTGCTGCGCGACGGCGATGCGCTGATCACCCGCGCAAGGGCTAATCTGGTCGCGATGTTTCTCGATGATCCCGACGCGACGCATTTCCTGTTCATCGACGCTGATATCGGCTTCAAGCCCGAGCAGGTGTTCCGCCTGATCGAATGCGGCGCCGACGTCGTCGCCGGCTGCTATCCGATCAAGCGGGTCAACTGGGACAAGGCGAGGCGGGCGATCCAGGCGGGGCGGAGCGACGTCACGGCGGCTTCGCTCGACTACGTGCTCGAGATCGAGGACCCTGATCGCATCGTGGTGGTCAACGGGTTCACCCGCGTGCGCTACGCCGGCACCGGCTTCCTGATGATCCGCCGCCAGGCGCTGGAGGCGATGTGCCGCCATCCGGATTATGCCAACCTCCAGTTCTTCCGTGAGCACTCGCACGACACGCTCGTCACGAGCCCGAACCGTTTCGCGCTGTTCGAATGCATGATCGATCCGGCGACCGGCACCTATCTCTCCGAAGACTTCGCCTTCTGCAAGCGCTGGACCGATATCGGCGGCGAGATCTGGGCCGACATCCAGAGCTCACTCGACCACGTCGGCCCGTCGGTGTTTCACGGCGATATCGCCTCGCAATTCGCAGCCGCGCCCGCGGCGGCGGCCGACGCGGCGTGAGCCCGTCGGGATGAGCATCGGCGCATCCCAGCCCTTAGACAACGAGCGCGCGTCCGAGAGCGGCTCGCGCTATCGCCTGCGCGATCTCTTCACGCCGCTGGATACGCTGCTCGTCTCCGGCGGCGATGGGCGGCTGGCGCTCGACCTGAAAGAGCGCGTCAATGCCTATGGCTGTACGCCGTCACCCGAGCCCGAGATCTGGAATTTCGCGTCGTCGACGGCGTCGACGATCTCGCAGGCCGCCTATGACCGCGCCGCGCTGGCGCGCGAGGAGCTGGTCCACAAATCGCTGTTCGACGAGGTCGAGATCGCCTTCGACCGGCGCTGCGAAGACATGCGCGATGAATTGCGCGGACACTTCCAGCTTCCGCCACGTGTCGATGTCGTGTTCTCGCCATCGGGCACGGACTCCCAGCTCCATGCCTTGTTTCTGGCCCGGGCCGTGCTCGGCGCGCCGCCGGTCACGATCGTGGTCGGGGCCGACCAGACCGGCAGCGGCACGGTGAATACTGCGCGCGGTCACCATTTCAGCACGATGACGGCGAGCGGCGTTGCGGTGCGCAAGGACGCAGCGATGGCGGGTCTCGCCGGCGACAGCATTGCGGTGCCGCTGCTTGACGCCACATCCGGCCACTCGATGCGCGCTGACGCGGATGCGGCGGTCATGCGTGCTATCGAGCGCAGCCTCGCGCAAGGCCGGCGGGTTCTGTTGCAGATCATGGATTCGTCAAAGCTAGGCTGGCGTGCGCCGAGTGCCCTCTGTCTCGATGAGATCACGCGGCGCTGGCCGCGCAAGGTTCAGATCGTCGTCGATGCCTGCCAGGCCCGGCTCGGCCGCCGGCGGCTGCGCTCCTATCTCGATCGCGGCTACATGGTGCTGACGTCTGGCTCGAAGTTCTTCGGCGGGCCCGCCTTCAGCGGTGCGCTGCTGGTGCCAAAAGGCCTGTCACGGGCCCTCGACCGCATCGAAGGAATCGCGCCTGATTTCTTTGACTATGCAGGCCGCTGCGACTGGCCGATGAATTGGACGGCGCTGCGCTCGCGCTTCGAACGCCGCCCGAATTTCGGCCAGTGGCTGCGCTGGGAAGCGGCGCTGAGCGAGATCGGCAGTTACTATGCCGTGCCCGGTGCGTTCCGTGCCGCGGCAATGACCGAACTCGCGAAAGGCATCGAAAGCAGGCTCACGCTGTCACCGTGGCTGCGCGCCGTATCGGCGCCCCTCGGCACCGCCGATGCCGATGATGAAGAATTCATGCAACGTTCGATCTTTCCGTTCACGCTGCTGCGCGACGGAAAACCGGTACCCATCGTCGACACCAGCGCCGTTTATCGTGCGTTGGCGCGCGACATGAGCGATGACATCAGCGGCTCGGCGGATCGGCAGATCGCCGCGCAACGTTGTCTCATCGGTCAGCCCGTGCGACTGGAGCGACCCAACGGCGCGCCGCAGGCCGCGTTGCGGCTATGTGTCGGCGCGCGGCTGATTACCGAGGCCTGGTCGACCGATGGCGCGCAAGCGCAACGCAATGTGCAGCTCATCCTCGATCGCATCGCCCATGTCCTGGTGAAGATCGAACTGCTGCTTGACCGTAATGCCGCCGTGCCGGCGTAGTCCGTATTCGAGGTGTAAGATGTTGCATCCGCTTGCCGCGCCTGACTATGCCGACCGCATCGGCTTTGCGCATTTGACGCGCCAGGCCTTTGAGGGCGTTGACCTGCACCCGTTGCGCGAGCAGCTGCTGGCGCGGATCGCGGAGGGAACGGCGCAGGCGGGCGAGGGCCTGGATCTGTCGCTGATCGCTCAGCTGATGGGCGAGAAGGAAACAGGACTCGTGATTCAATCCGAGGTGCTTTCCTTCCATCAGCTGTTTCGCACGCCCGCCGCCGTGCCAAAGCCGGGCTTGCGCGTGCTCGCGCTCGCAGCGGACATCGACATGGGCGGCAATACGCCGATCGAATTTTTGCTGGAAGGCTCCGACATCGAGCTGCTGACGCTCTATGTGACCAAGGGAACGGGCCTGCCGGAAGCGTTGCCCGAGCACGACGTCGCCATCGTGGTCGCATCCGATTCCGAGGAATGCCGCGAAGCGCTTGCGTTGATCGAAAAGGCCGCGCCGCACTGGCCGCGGCCGCTGCTCAATCGCCCCGAGTTGATCGGAAATCTTGATCGCGACAAACTGTTCCGGTTGCTCGCTGACATCCCCGGTCTCGACATTCCCGTGACCGCCAATGCGACGCGTGCGCAATTGACGGCTCTCTCGGAAGGAAGGATCGCCTGCGCGGAGATCACGAGTGAATTGCACTTTCCGATGATCGTGCGACCGCGCGGCACGCATGCCGGCGTCGGGCTTGCGAAGGTTGACGATGCGGCGGCGCTGGCTGCCTATCTCGCCGAGCGGCAGGAGCAGGACTTTTTCGTCGCGCGCTTCGTCAATTACGCGAGCCACGACGGCCTCTATCGCAAGGTCCGGCTCACGATGGTCGATGGCAGGCCCTATGCCTGCCACATGGCGATCGCCGATCGCTGGGACATCTGGTATCTCAACGCCTACATGGCGTTCAGCGAAGAGAAGCGCGCCGAAGAAGCCGTCTTCATGCAAGACTTCGATCGCGCCTTCGCCGCGCGCCACAAGCACGCGCTCGACGAAATGAGCCGCCGCGTCGGGCTCGATTATTTCATCGTCGATTGCGCCGAGAACCAGAGCGGTGAATTGCTGGTGTTCGAAGCCGACAACACTGCTGTCGTGCACAACATGGATTCGCCAATCGTATTCCCATACAAGCCGCCGCAGATGCGCAAGATCTTTGCCGCATTCACTGCGATGCTGTCGCGGCATGCCAAGGGGACTGCAAAGTCGGATGCGGGAAGCGCAGCATGAACGAGATCGTCCGCAGAACGCAAGTCAACGTGACGACGGGATCGCTGGATCCGCAGGACTGGGGTGAGTTTCGCGCACTCGCCCATCGCATGCTGGATGAGGCAATCGACGGCATCGCCAATGTCCGCGCGCGTCCGGTCTGGCAGCCGATTCCCGACGAGGTTCGCGCCGCGGTTCGAAGCGACGTGCCGCGCGAGACAGCCGATCTTGCGGAGGTCTATCGCGAATTCTCCGAGCACGTCGCACCTTACGCGACCGGCAACGTTCATCCCGGCTTCATGGGTTGGGTGCACGGCGGCGGCACTGCTGTCGGCATGGTTGCGGAGATGCTCGCGGCGGGCCTCAATGCCAATCTTGGCGGACGCGATCACATGCCGATCGAGATCGAGCGTCAGATCGTCGAATGGATGCGCGACCTGTTCGGCTTTCCGCAAGGAGTGAGCGGCATCTTCGTCACCGGTACGTCGATGGCCAATCTGATGGCGGTGCTGGTGGCGCGAACGAACGCGCTCGGCGCGCTGGCGCGGCAGCTCGGTATCGGCAACGACGGTGCGCTGCTCACGGCCTATGCGTCGAAGGCCGCGCATGGCTGCATCTCGCGAGCGATGGACATCGCCGGGTTCGGCACTGATGCACTGCGCAAGATCGACGTCGATGCCGATCATCGCATCGACGTCGCCGCGCTGCGCGCGCAGATCGCCGTTGATCGCGAAATCGGCTTCAGGCCGTTCCTGGTTGCGGCGTCCGCGGGCACCGTCGACATCGGCGCGATCGACGATCTCAGGGCGATCGCGGAGCTGTGCCGCGAAGAGGGAATCTGGTTTCACGTCGACGGGGCCTTCGGTGCGCTCGCGATTCTTTCGCCGGAGCTTGCGCCACTGCTCGACGGCATCGAGCTTGTGGATTCGATCGCGCTCGACTTCCACAAATGGGGGCAGGTGCCTTACGACGCCGGCTTCCTGCTGGTGCGCGACGGCGAACAGCATCGGCAGGCCTTTGTGCAGCCGGCGGCCTATCTCAGCCGCGAGGCGAGGGGGCTCGCGGCCGGCGCTGTCTGGCCCTGCGATCTCGGCCCCGACCTGTCGCGCGGCTTCCGCGCGCTGAAGACTTGGTTCACGCTGAAGACGTTCGGCACCGACCGGCTGGGTACGGTGATCGCGCGAAGCTGCGCGCTCGCAAAATATCTGGAGACGCGCGTGCTCGCCGATCCGCGGCTCGAGCTGCTCGCGCCGGTCAATCTCAACATCGTCTGCTTCCGCTACCGCGCCGGCGACGCGGTCAATCGCGAGATCGTCGCCGACATCCAGGAGTCCGGTATTGCCGCGCCGTCGGGCACGACGCTGGACGGCAAATTCGCGATCCGTGCCGCGATCGTCAATCATCGCACGGCGGAGGCGGATATCGATGCGCTGGTGTCGGCCGTGATCAGGTTCGGTGCGGAGCGGACCGGCGGATTGATCGAGGTCGAAGCGCCGCCGCTTGTGACGGCGTGAAATGTCATTGGCTGAAACGACAACGGCCCCGGAGATGATCCGGGGCCGTTGTCGTTGAGACGGGAGCGCTGATCAGGCAGCCGTGCTCACGTCGGTCTTGTCCGCCTCATTCTTGGGATGAGTGGCCTCGAACTGCTCACGCAGCTTGTCTTCGTAGGCAATCAGCTTGCGGGCATCCTTGAGGGCCCGGTAGAGATCGCCGCTCATGATGTTGTTGTTGACGCTTTCGATGATCGGCCAGGCGCTGGGCACCGCGGTGATGATGTCACGCACCAGGTTGAAGTAGGTGCCGTGCTGGCTCTGCGGATCCGGCGAGATGTACATCAGCTGGACCGCCAGATAGACGAGCTTGGCGGGCGTATCCGCGGTCTCGGGCGTGAGGATGTCGCGCTCGCGCAGGATCGGCACGTTCTCGCCGTCGATCAGAAGGCGGGCGCGCTGGTCGGTATTGGTAATGACGCAGTTGCCGACGATGATGCGTTCGTGCGGCCTGAGCTCGACCTTGAGGGCCATTGCCTGTTCTCCATCAACGCTTTCGTAACCCAAGCGCGTGTTGTGGCGGGTCAGGGTGCAATACTCCATCAACATTAGTTAACGAGTTGTGAATCCGGGCCGTCGGCGCGGAAAAGCCCAGTAATTTCAATGTTGAAAGCGGCGGGCGGCGCTGCGCCGCCGCTGCACTGATTGCCCGAATCACGCCGCGACTCAGCGAAAGCACGGATTTCACTTCATGCTTCGTTAGATTCTCGGGGCCACGGTCCGCCGGTCGCTGGGTCGATCAATATCCCAGGACGCGTAACAGTAGCGTCGTTTACCAGAAAGGTAACACCCAATGTCCGGTATCGTTCTTTCCGCATCGGTTCGTCAGAACCTGCTCTCCCTCCAGTCCACCGCTGATCTTCTCGCCACCACACAGAACCGTCTGTCGACCGGCAAGAGCGTCAACTCGGCTCTGGACAATCCGACCAACTTCTTCACGGCCCAGTCGCTCGACAACCGCGCCAGCGACATCAACAACCTCCTCGACAACATCGGCAACGGCGTGCAGGTGCTGCAGGCTGCCAACACCGGCATCACCTCGCTGCAGAAGCTCGTCGACTCCGCCAAGTCGA
>NZ_JAFCJI010000007.1 GCF_018131105.1 Bradyrhizobium manausense
GCGAAGTTCGCCGTGAACGTCGCCAGACCCGTCGGCGCCGTGCCGCCGGCCGTGTCGGTCCCGAGCGCGCTCTCGTCTAGGATCAACGTGTCCCGGAATACGTCTGACAGCCGCCCCGCCGTGGGGCCATCGTCCTGGATCGTGAACACACCGGTGCTCAGGTCGATCGGTGTCGACACGTGGTCGCCATCCGCATCCGTGATCGTCTGCACGATTTGAAGCAGCCCAGCGCTCGTCGTCAGCGTCGCGGCGTCGTCCGAATCGCCCGTGTTCGGATGCCACAGATTGTGCAGCTGCGTGAACGTCACGTCACCAGTCGTCTCGTTGATGGTGATCGTGAAGTAGGTCGTGCCGTTCGCCGTGCCGCTGATCGTGTCGCCGGACTGGTTCAGCACGATCTGCAGGCCCTGGCCCGGATGGGCCGCGTCGACGTCGGTCGGATCCAGCGCGTACAGACCCGACGCGACGTTCGAGCCCGTGAGCACCAGCTTGAACACGGTGCTGCCGGCGCCGTCGGCGCCGTAGATGCCGCCTGAGAAATTATCACCAAATTTCGCGGTCACCGTCGCCAGACCCGTCGGCGCCGTGCCGCCGGCCGTGTCGGTCCCGAGCGCACTCTCGTCCAGGATCAGCGTGTCCGTCGCCCCCGTCACCGTGCTCGGAAGCGGGCCGTCGTCCAGAATCGTCAAATGCGGACCGACGTCAGCGCTCGCGCTTGAGCTCTGGTTGCTATTGTCGGTCACCGTCGCCGTCACAGTCACCAAGCCCGCCGCCAGCGAGATTCCCTCATTGGAATCGGATGGATTGTTCTCGTGAACGCTGCGCAGATCCGTCAGCGTAATGTTGCCGGCGCCGTCCACCGAGATCGTGAAATCCCTGAGCCCGGCGGCCGCCGCTCCGGCATTCGCCCCTTCGCGGCCGACCACGACGCCGTTCTCAACGAACAGGAACACGTGATTTCCGGTCTGCGAATCGATCAGCCCGGTGTCCACGCCCGGCGCGCTGATCGACAGCGCGAAGGTCAGCGACTGCTGGCCACCCGGCACATTGAGCGTGACAGGCAGAAGCCCCGATACCGTCGTGCTCGCCAAGCTGGGTGTGGTGCCGTCAATGGCGTTCGTCGCTGATGTCAGGAAGCTCTCGTCCACCACCAGTGCCGGCAGGGCACCCAACGAGATCGTCGGCGCGGGAGAGGTTGGGGTCTGCGGCACGAAGCCGGTGGGGAAGTCGACCTGGAATGTCGGCAACTCCTCCTGCGGGGCCAGCGTATTGGTGGGCACCGGCGGCAGAGGGTCGACCGTAAACGGGCTGAAATTCGCGCCGCTCGCCTGCGCGTTGTTCTGCCCGAGCGAATCGCCGGCGGCCGGGAGAACGGCAGAGGCCGCGGATGGATCATTGATGATCGGGAACGCGCTGGCAAACTCGGCGACGGTCAGATCGCGACCCGGCGCGACCTCGATGGTGAGATTGCTGAGTTGATCGTGGCGGGAGTCGAAGAACGGCTCGACCGTTACGGTGGAGTGATTGTCGAAAAGGATGATCAGCTTTTCGCCGACATGGACGAGCGTAATCTTCTCATTCGAAATCGCCGAAAAGTCGACTTGAACCTTCTGGTCGTATCCCAGGTTCAAAACGACCGCCTGATCGGCGAATGGCTTGGTCAGCTTGAAGATGCGCGGCTGAGATGCGTTGTTCGAATTTCCGGCACCAGTTGCCTGGGCAACCCGAAACTGCTCGTTCATGAAATCTCTCCGCGAAAAGGACGTGAAGTGAAAATTACGGGTAAATTTACGTCGAAGTGTATCTTTAAGCTATTGTTAACCCCCCGAAGGGTCAAGAAAACTATTTGGTTAATCAATACTTTCGATCAGGATGTGGTAAAGGGCCGCGCGACAGCGACATGTCGCAAAACGGGGCGAAAACCGCCTGCCATTTTCGCGCATGTCGCTCCAGGCCTAGAGCGGCAGCTGGAGCTAAAGATGAGGAATTTACTGGTAACGGCCGTGCTGGCGGGATTTTTCGGGTTGCAAAGCGCCGCGGCTCAAAACTCGACGGTGCCGGATCCACAGACGGTCGAACGCACGGTCAAGGCGCTTCCAAACAAGGATACGCAAATCGGGCTTTACATTAACGTCAGACCCGATTGCACGTCCGGGCCCCTGCCAACCATCCGATTGGCAACCTCCCCGACGTCGGGAAAGGTCGTCGTAAAGTCCGGTAAGGTGAAGGCGACCAACTACAAGGCCTGCCTGGCCCTGGAAGTGCCCGCTTACATTGCCTTTTACAAGTCCCCCCCGGATTTTACGGGGGACGATCAACTGACCATTGAGGTCAAGTATGCCGGTGGACGGACCGAGATCCAAAAGATCACGGTCAGTGTCGTGGGCCCCGGCGGTCAGAAAATCTAGCGGCGGATCAAAGCCCGGGATCGGCGGCCATATGGCCAAAGCTCCGTCGATCGGGGCTTAAGTTTACTCCACCCGCGTGACCTCGCATTCGCTGCGAGAGTTAGGTCCAACCACGCCGATATTGACGTTCTTGAACTGGTAGCTCGCATGCGCGGGAACAGGCTGGTTAGCCCACACCAAAACTGTGGTGGCGCGCTCTCGATCCCCATCCATCCAGCAAGTCAGCTCGACGCTGTCGATCTTGTTGTCGGTGCCGTTGGAAAGCACAAAACTGGCAATTCCGTAATTGTCGGCGCGCCGCGTCGTCTGAAATGAATCGATCTTGACGAGTTCGCTCAGGCCGGAATGCGCTACGGGCGGTTGCGTGCCTTGCGCTGCCACGACGCCACCCAGGGCGCACAGCCCCACAAAGCAGACGATCTCGGCCAACGACCTCATCACGCGCCTCGTCCCCACACGCGGCGATCTTTCCGCGCTTTCGGGATCAGCGCAAGTGGCCGTCGCCATTGCGGCGCGACAACTCGCGCCTGCCTCACGAAGCAGCGACGTCAGTGAGAGATCGTCTTCACCAGCGAAGACTGCGCCGGGTCTGCACCGCAATCGCCGATCCGATGCGCCACGACCAGTTCGACCCTCGGCACCTGCCCTTCGCTAAGCTCATTCTGCTCAGTATAGGACTCATCACTGTGAACCGTGATCACCGTGCTGACGGGCCCCATGAAATCGCAACGGTTGGCGAAAGTGTATTGATTGTTCTTCTTTTCGGGCCTTGCAGAGACGCAGCTGCCAACCGAGGGCGACGAGAACGTCGCCTTCATCGAAACGGTCGGATCGACGCAGGCCGTCACCTCCCGCTCGAGCAAACGCTGCTTCGACTTGCGATGCGCGACCATATCGAGCGTACGAACGAAGTGCCACAGACCCTTGCGGAAGGTCGGCCCCGCAAATTCATCTGCCTTGGCTACAGTCGCGATCGGGGCCATCAGAAGCGCCACAGCGGCACAACGAATGATGGAAGATGCAAGAATTGAACGGCGGTCTGTGCTCATTGTCTCCATACCTGCTCGCTTGCTCCCCGGCGGGATAGCCGCACAGTCAAATCATTGCCGCAGGTTCACGCACCGCCGTAAAGCAAACATTAACAATACGGCAGCCCCGTTAAATTACGGCAAACTCGCATGCCCTGATCGGCTGCGCCTCGAATCGTGCGTGACCACCCCTGCTCCCCGCGCGACTTCTTGTCACGGGCGTGGACGGCCGGTCAACCACGCGCCATTACGGAGAGGTCACCAAAGGCATTAAAGGCAATTTATGGAGCATTAATTCTGGCAACCGCGGCATTTCAGTAACAGTTGCTGCTCCCTATCGCGGATAGCATTCGAGCGCGCAAACGGGTCCTGCGAGGCACGGCCGTGGCCAAATTCTGTTTATCCCGGAGCTGGCGCAAGGGCGTTCGTGTACTCTGAAGGCGCGCGTCGGGCGGTTTCCCGGTCTCGTGGGCCCACCGGAAGCCTCGGTTTTGCGCGATCAAGACGGGATAAATGCAAAGCTCCGACGTCTTGTTCAGTCTGACACACCCGCACTCGCGAACAGCAATCCCGCGGTCAGATTCCGGAAAGCCGACAATGCTCGATGCTCGGCCCCTCGCGAGTCGTCGCGAACGCCAGAATGCACCCGGTTCAGCGCGCTGTAAAACGAGACGCCGCTGATTGACCTTTGACGCTATTTTTGCTCTTTTAGTTGAATATTTCTCGCTTTTGGGGGCTGCGATGCTGAGCCGATTCAATGGGTTTCTAGGGGGAGCGATCTTTTTGAGTCTGGCGGTCGGTACGAGCGCAGCCGGCGCGGCCGATTTGGGCTTGGTGACGTCGGCCCCCGTCGGAAGCTGCAGCGAACTGGTGTTTGTCTGCGAAAATGGCCGGCAGTACCCGCTTTGCCCGATTGCGGTCTCGGTTGCCGGCGAGGTCGTTACGGCGACTCTGCACACCGGCGGACATGGCGGTGCGCATGTCCGGATGATTCCAATGGGCGTCGGCTACCGTTACGCCGGACGGGGTGTCTGGCTCGACGGTTTCCGCGAAAATGCTCTGCTAAACTTCGGTAAGCACACCCAGATCGCCTGCACCCTCGCCCACTGAGGCGAGGGCTCTACAGCGCGTAGGTTATCCCTTGGTGCGCAGCACGACGCCCTGCGACCTCGGGTACATATACGCCTTGGGCTGGACGTAGACCGGGCAGTAATTATTCCATTGATACTGCTGCCAATTCCACTTCCAGCAACCAGCTTCAACTTGCGGTTCGGAGCCGAAATCGAGACGATACGGCTCGTCTCCGAAGGGATAAGGGCCGCAATGCGCGGCACTTGAAACGAACATCACGGTCAGGGAAGTGGCGGCTGCGGCCAGCAATTTTGGCATGTTGCCCTCGATCTTCACGAGCGAATGCGCGACAGTGCCAAAGCGGGCGTTTTCAATCAAGGCCCTCGTAGGCGAATAGTCGAGCGCCGGCCGGTCGTTTGCCCGTTGCGTCTCGTTTGATGTCCTGCTGATCATCGTGGTCGCCGTGCAAGCCAATCTCGCCATTCTTGTTGCACTTGCCAATCGTCCGAACGGGCGGATTGCGTTTGCCGAGTTCGACCAGCAACTCCAAACGAACGAGGGGAACGGAAAACTCCAGGAGCCGATCGAACAGCAGGTCTCAGCCGGAATCGAGCTTATCGAGGCCGGCCTTGCCGTCGTGGATGGCGATAGCCTGGAAATTACCGAGGCCGGCCGCTCAGTCATTGAGGGCCTCTCCCATCGCTCGTTAGCCCAGGCAAATTCGCTGGAGATCATCGATCACCTGGTCGGCGCCGAGGTGCGATCGAGGATATTCAACCTCGAACTCCGCCAAGAGATCGAAACCGACGCCCCCCAAGCCTCGGACGCTCCCGCAACGGACGGGGTGGACGATGCATCTCGACCTTCGACCGAACCGAGCCCCGCGAATCCGGATGCGGCTGCGGCTGCGGCTGCTGCGCCGCGACCGGTGACGCCGCCACCCAAAAGGGCTCCGCCATCGACGATGGTCGCGCAGGCCATCACACGCGAGCCAGAACGAGCGCGAAACAGGGGCGACTCGCGAGCCCGGACGATCGGCGCATTTGTGCGGCAGTTCCATCGCCTGGGCGCGCTGTGGCGGCGGCACCTTGAGGACGATCTGCCGAAAACGCGGACGATCAACCGGGGAGCCAATTTCAACGGAATCGTAATCGCGCTCGTCAGCTTGCTGGTCGTTATCATCTGCGCCGGTGCTGCGATTGCCTTAAGACAGATCCGGTCTCTGGAAACGGAGATCTCCTCTCTACAGCGCGAACTATCGCCGCTGAAAGATAAGCTTTCACGTTTTGATCAGGCGGAGAAAACCAGGCAGGCCGAAGAAAAGGCGCGAGAAGAACGGAGCAAACGGGCAGCCGACAATCCTCCACCGCAAGCGCCGCTCTCGCTGTCGCGCGAGGAAATCCAACTCATTCGCGAGTATATCAAACCCGCGCCAGGCATCTCCTCCTCGTCCGCGCCGGCGGTTGGCGATCCGATCGTCGGAGCGACAATACCCTTCCCTTCCCCGGTTACGGACAAGGTGCCCAAACTACTTGGCGCGAAATTCGCGATCCGCAATGGGGCCATCCTGATCGTCAGAAGGGACAGCCGTCAGGTCGACGCTGTCCTTGGGCCGAACTGACTGAACCGCGGCCGGCAGACGCAATTTCTTCCAGCGGGCGCCCCCTCCGTCGACCCGTCAAAGTGCGAGCGAGTAAGGAAATTGTCTCGTGAGATCGAGATTGAGATAACCGCTGGCGTCGATCCATTGATGTGGACAATAAGCGAGTGTGCTCGGATCGATAAGCAAACCGTCTCGAACAATAGCTTCGCGGGTCCCTATTCGGCCCGTTGCGATCCTTTCGCCCTCGCGGGGATCGAAACGTAACGCATCAAATACAGCGGTGTCGTTTGTCACTCTGGACCCCAAAGGTGCTGAAATTGACGTCATTAAAGTGTCAAAGACTATCGATCCGATCAATCAAGGCAAGCGTTATCGTTTTTGCATCTGCTAACGCGCCAGGAAGGCTCAGGCCGCAGTGTTCGACCACAAACGTCACAAGCTGAAATCCAGACTATGAACGAACGTCACTAAACTCGGCACGCGGGCTGACAACGCGCTGTCAAAGACCGGCGGCCACCTTCAGCGGCACCAATTCACCAAAATCGAGCTCTTTCGCTTTCCAAGATTTTGACGTGACAGGCGCCCCTATCCGCTACCGCCAACACGGAAGAGCGGCTAGATTTATCGCTGCCCACTCCTGTTTCCAACGGCTAATCTGAGAGGAGAATTGCGATGCAAGGTCCTTCACGCACACTGGCGACGGCCGCGCTTCTTGGCCTCTGCGCCCTCGCCACATCCGGATCTGCCCTCGCGGGCGGAGGTCGGAACGGAACGGGCGGGCTCCCGACCGTCGACACCGTGTGGGGCTTCGGATACGGCCCCGGCGCATCGACCTATTGGCCATCTGCTTCCGTTGCAGAAGACAGCGGCACCTTTCGCTACGAATATCCCGTTCCCGCCGGCCATGACGTGCGAGCGATCGCCGTCGATCTCTCCAGTTCAGGCTTTCGGCATCGGCGGGTCGCCGGACCGGGAATTATCTATTATCACGGCGAGCTTCCGCGGCCATATCGCACGAATCAATACTGGTGATTGGCGAACGACCCGCGCCGCATCGGCGCCAGCGGCATCGCGATGGATCCGGCGGCATCTTCCGTCAGCCGCCGTCTCCAAGTGGCCGCAAATAGTTGCAGAGGGAAACAGTGGCGAACGCGCAAGCGCGACAACCTGTAGGGGCCTCGCTCATCCCTCCGTCTCAATCGCCGGAACGATCGAGGGGCCTTTTCGATTTGGGTCTGCGCTTGCTGATCATTCCTCTGATCGCATCGTAGGCTTCGATGAATGGGGGTGTCAGCGAGAAGAAGACGTCGAGTGCAATTGCGATGATGGCTTGTCGTAGCGAGAGGCTCTGGGCATGCGCTTCCGTCGATCCATTGGTCACCCCCGCGGCCACACCGGGACGGCGCAGCTTACGCGGCGGGATCATCACGACGACGAAGAGAACATTGATCAGCAGCCAAATACCAAGAATGATTAGCAACGTTCTCATTCAGGAAATCCCGAAAGGCGAGCCTTCAAAACATAAATTCCATCGTCCGCAGGATAAATATGCCCGGGTTCACGTCACATTTGTCCAGACTGGCCCTTGATGCAAGTAAATCTTGGCCGGCAAAAATTAAATGCCCCGCCTGAACCAGCGATCGGCACAGGAGGCGGACTACCGGGCCAACAAGGCCGGCAATTGTCGGTTTAGGCAGCGTTCTAAATTGGGCCGCGGTGAGTCATGCCCCGGCGGGCCCGCGATCGCGCGACCCTAATCCAGGAATTCGACGCCGATGCGATTTTCGCTCGACCAGACGACACGACAATCTCTGATGATACGATCCTTCTCCAGCATCAGCCTGAAACGAGGCCTGACGAAAGTTCGATCTGGAACTTCAATCGCGGCGCCCTGATTTGACAAGCTGACCACGCGGCATCGCATGCTGGATCCGTCGCCCGCGATGTAGGCAACCTCGTCGACGGTCGCGCGCTGATGTTTACGACGCTCCTCCACGGACGATTCACACCCTGCTCAAGTTCTTGCCGTTGAGGAAGTGCACGCCAATATGCGCACCATTGATCCACGCCAATTCGCAGCGACGGAAGGCCGCTCCGGTTGTCGAAAGGAGCAGGAAGAACTCCTTCAGCGCAAGACCTTCGATCGAGCCGTCAACCTTGAGCTTCGCTCCCGCTTCGGCCACATCGGTCATCTGACATTGACGGCTCCATGTCCCGTCGATAGCCACCATGTGCACGTCGATGCCGCGCGAGAACTCGACGCGTGCCGTTTCACGGTTTTCGGGGGGTAGAAAGCCAGACATACCGGGTCAAATCTGGGTTGAAACATTCAATCAAGTCGCCTCTCGTCGAGGCCTGCTATTCAGGCCCGCCGGGCGACACGCCCTTACGATATTTACGCTTCCTCAGCCGCCGACCGAGACACGCATCACTGAAATTGCTGCGTCGTCGATAGTGCGAGACAAAAATTCAGGAAAGGCTAACGGCCGGCCGGATTCGGTAAAATCGAGGCCGAACTGTCCGCGACCGATCCAGGCGCGAGTGCGAGTCGAACGAGCGCCAGCCATCCTTTAATGGATTTTACAATCCTCACTCAAACGGCATAAAACAGGCATAACTCGGTTTTACGTTCCAGTACTTTTGCGGATTTCTGGCCATGTTCCATGATGATACGGTTCCATCGCGAGCGACGGAACCTTGCCAGCCCCGGGTCGAACGGCGCCGCAACACGCCCTTGGCCCGCCTCCACCGCACTTTTGCCGGAGGCGGGCTTCCTTTCTATCTCCGTTCCCGAACTGAAAGGGGCCGCTCAAAAGAGCGGCCCCTTGCCGGTCGAAATGATTGTCCGTGATGAAATGCCAGCCCCGGCATCAACACCCTACCGGTATTGAAGTGCCATGTGGATTCCGTTCTATTACGGTGAATGATACTGCCGTAATTCGTCGGCAGGGTGCGGGCTGTGAACGTGCCGGACGGGGTAGAAATAACGTCACCTTCGGCTTCACAGCCGCTCCGGAAACGGTTGAGCACTACGCGGGCCATCAACTCTCTTGAGGCCGCGTCCCGTTCGTTGCCGGCTTTGTAGGGAAGCACTTCCCAAGAAGCCTTGCCGGGCGTAGCGGGTTACAACTTGCAAGCCGCCTCCCTCAAGCGATCACTTTAGGTAAAGGACGGTTCGATCGATGATCCGAACGTGATCGTATGATACACGTAAGCTTATGCGCTGGCTCGGCCGGGCTAGTTTGCACCAGCGATGAGCAACAAATTGTTGATCACGGGGGTGGCGAGGAACGCCACTACAAGTGCGACGTTGTAGATGTTCTTGGCGCGCCAAAGAAGAGCTGCGACAACCACTGTGGCTGCGAGTTTAGGTATTAGCCACCATTCGCCCAGCGACGTTTGACTCCACGCCATTATCGGATTTGCCTCGTGCAACCCGAGCTCCAAAAACCTGTTTGTCGTGGCGAAGTCAGCGCACCCCAATAGCAGGACCGAAAGTATTAAGATTAGCTTAATGCGGTTCATTTCAGCCTCACTGGCCTACCAATGAACCAAGGTTACTGTGGTTCCCTTAAAAAAAAGTGAGCCTCTATATCCCAATCGGATTTATCCGAGATTGGGCTGAAAACCTGCGAGCAAAGACCCGCTCGAGGAAAGGCTTTTCGACCGCATCGATCTGACTGAGGCAGGCTTTATCGCAAGGAACGGCGCGCAGTTGTAAACCACCGGCGCCGACAGCGAGGCCGCCGGAAGAGCAGAAGCTTATCTTCATAGCAGGACGTTTTATGGGAGCAAATCAAGAGCTGCTACGATCCGCCAGTTGCTGCTGGCCGCCGCCCCGGGCATTATATTCCCGTAAGCCGGCTCTGCCCTCCTAGATTCAAATCACCGTCCGGAGAAGCTTCTGAGATGCAAGTCTGGATCTATACAGACACGAGCAAGAGCGTTGGTGATCCGCAGCATCTGAGGGTCTTTGCCACGAAGCTGGACGCACAAATGTGGTTTCAGAAAAATGCTCTCCAGGGCGTCGCTTTCGCTTATCAAACCACGGTGGCGCCATGCGACAAGCGATCTTCAGCGCCGAAGGTCGAGGCAAATCTGATCAAGACGCTCCTGGTTCTTTCCGTCTTGCTACTGGGGATCGCCGATCTTTTCACGACAAACGTGATTCTGAATCTCGGCCTTCACGAATTAAACCCGTTTATGCACTTTGCTCAAACGTGGCTCGGAGTGTGGTGGCTTGTCCCCAAATTGACCCTGACCTATTTCATGATGTGGCTGCTTTGGCGAAGCAACAACCCTTACAATATCGCGATCGTCGTGGCGTTTTGCAGTACGCCAGTATGGAACAACCTGGTGATTATCGCGGGTGCGCACTGAGGCTAACGAAGTCCAGCGCCATCGGCGCTCATTCCTCATGTGCTTTCGAGCAATGTTTTTGTCTCGATGCCCATGCGACAAATGGGTAAGCCAGCAGAAGCAGATAGTTTGAGGGCATTGCATTATCGACGCCAAATGTCTTCGGCCTCTGTCCCTTGGGAAGGTATACAGTTCCAAAGAGAAGATCGTAGAATGAGAACATGCCCGCGAAATTCTTGTCTCTAGCTTCCAGCTCGGAGCTGTGGTGCCAGTGATGAAATTCGGGCGATACCAGAAGGTATCGTAGCGGGCCATAGTTCAAGTGGACGTTGGCATGAACGAGATAGGCCTGCCAATAGTAAATGAGGAAGTAAGTCCCAATCGCTTCCGAGGAAAAGCCGAGCACGAACAGCGGAAACACCGAGCCCGCTTTCATGAATATCACGTCGAGCGGATGCTGATGAACCGCAGCGAGCCAATCCAGCTCTTCGACAGCGTGATGAACGGCATGGATGTGCCACATGGCAGGCACGGCATGCAGGATTCGGTGAGTCCAGTAGACTCCGATGTCACCAATCAAAACCACGAGGATGACTTGCACAAAAAAAGGAAGAGCATCGATCGCGTGCTTCACCGCCGTGGGAAGCACCGACTGATTGACTACAATGGCTACGGCGACGATAACGACCACGCCAGCCAGAACCAGCCACCCGTTGACGAACTGGAAGACCAGATCGGTTAGCAAACCGCGTCTGAAGATTTTTTGAGACCTCGCAGCAAATAGCCGCTCGACCGGAACGAAGATCAAGAGCGTCAGCAGGAATTTGCTAAATCCAAATAGCTCGTCCATTCAACTATCGCTTCAAAACAACAAGAGCCTATCGCTAGCTTGATTATTCGCCCATCACCGCGACGCGCTGAGTGACCAGTTCAACTCGTGCCCGCGATAATCAGGATTAAAATTATTCATTGCGCTGTCTCAGCGCATGGGAGAGTATCAAATTTTGATGATGCAGACGATGAGTTTTTGCCCGGCTTTTCGTTCGGTTTATCAAAAAGTTAATTTTGGCTGGCATCCTGGAGGCCGCCCTAGCGAGTGAGCACCGCCTTGAATCGACGAGTCGTTAGTGATGTCGGGTGAGATCGCGCGTACCGCTTTTTACCTGGCCCTGCTTTTGGGAGCCATCTACGGCAGTAGGTGGATTGAAAACCGATGGCCTATCGCGGACGTTCCCCACTCAGAGTTTCGGGATGACTGGCTTGCGGTCATCGTGAGCGTCGGTTTGTCCAGCCTGCTCGCTCCGCTCGCAGCAATCATTGCAGGTACCATTGCGCGTTATACCGGGCTTGGCTGGATACACTTACCGACGGAAGGCTATTGGTGGTACGCCTCTCTCGCGTGCGTCGTGCTTGCGCTGGATCTCTACAAATACACATTCCATCGTCTCCAACACGCCATCCCGTTCCTTTGGTCGATGCATTCGTTCCATCACAGCGCGAACGCGGTCACGTTCATCACCGGCGCCCGGCATTATTGGCTTGAGAGAGTGCTGGCTGACGCATTTCTTCCAATTCTGGCGATCTTGTTTCGGATCCCGCCGGATATGGCCATCGCCACGGGCTTTATCTTCTTCATTCCCGACGCCTGTGCGCATCTGAACGTGCGCATTCCGCTCGGTCGATTTGTGACATGGATCAACAACCCGCAATGGCATCGCATCCATCACTCGGTTCTCATGGAGCATCGGGACAAGAATTTTGCCGCCTTCTTTCCCTTCTGGGACTTTCTGTTCGGCACGGCGTGCGTTCCAAAACCGGACGAGTATCCGGCAACGGGCCTTGTGCCCGCCGAACGCGTGGACATCATCAACAGCGTGATCTGGCCACTTCGACACCTGCGGCATCGAGAGGCCAGGACCGAAATTGAATAGCGACTTCGCTTGATAGCCAATCGGCCTACGGCTGATTGTTCGGAGGCCGCTCGATGAATCTCCGGCTGCCGTTGAGGAGCTCGAGATTGTTGGCGATGACCGGATTGCCCGGGTCGAGTGAATAGGCCTTCTCGAACTTACGCCGTGCCGCGCTCAGATTGCCGCGCAGCATGTAGGAGTAGCCCTGATCGTTCAGGATCTGCACGCTCTCGCCGCCGAGACGGATCGCCTGGGCATAGGCCTGGTCGGCCAGATCGAAGCGGCGCAAACGGTCATAGCTTGCCGCCAAGCCGGTCCACGCGGTCAGGTCCTTCGGCGACTTCTCGACGGCGTCCTTGAAGTAGCGCTGCGAGAGTCCGTAATTGCCGCGATTGTATTGTTCGAGTCCCATCCGCACCGGCTCGTCGGAGGGATAGTATTTGACGTCGGTCGGCTCCTGAACGGGGTCCGGACCGCCGGCGTCCACGGGCGCAACGATCGCGGCCTCGCGAACCGTGGCATCGCAGCCGGCGAGGACTGCTCCCATCAGGCAACAGCTCAGCGTCAGGATGAGACGACGCATCGGTCCCCGCCCCCCGCCGGCTCGCAGCGGCCTTTGCCAGCCCCCAACAAAATTCTGCAAAACAACCCCATGCACAGTAGCCAAACCATTCAAATAACTCGAACTTTTCTACTTGCTTGCCGCTCCGCCAACCGGTATCGAGACACCGGCCGACGCGCCCGCTCCCAATCCTTGGACGTCGATCGTCTGGGTCGGCGTGGGCCGTACCCCCATTTGCGTCGTCGGATCGCTGATGTCAGGAAGCTGATCCACCGGCTGCTTGGTGTTGCCATAGCGGGTGACGGCAGCGCCGACGCGACGCGCGTCGGTCGCGATCCTGGTGTCGCCGACATAGCGCGGCCAGGGATTGATCGTGTGCGTGACGGCGTTGACCTGCTTGGCATCGCCGGCGCTCATCGTGATGGTGTCGGAGCGCTGAAAGTAGCGATCCACCTCGTCATGCCCGGCGAGCCCATAACAGCCCCCGAGCAGGAAGGGCGCGCACAGAGCCAGATACCTGATGGTCATCTCTCGCGTCCTTCAGTTGAGGGTTTTCACGACCGGCTGGTCGACGACTGCGGCCGGAGGCGGAACGGGCGTCCTGATCTCGGGCGCGATGATGTGGCCGTAAGGTCCCTTCACCTCGCCGCCGGAATTGACGTAGTCGTCGTAACGCTTGCGGACTTCCATCTGGCCGTTGAGGAAGAAATCGACGTCGTTGGCCGGCAGCCGCGAATCCAGCGGCGAGGCCAGTTGCTGTCCCGGCGCAGCCGGCGCCACCAGGTGCGGCGTCACGATGATGACGAGATCGGTTTCCTGCTGCTGGTAGGACTTGCTGCTGAACAGAGTTCCAATCACCGGTACCGAGCCGATCCAGGGCAATTGCGAGACGTCCTGGCGGTTGCGAGTCTGGAGCAGGCCGGCGATGGCGAAGCTCTGACCATCGCGCAACTCGACCGTGGTGCGCGCGTCGCGCCGCGAAAGAGCGGGAATCGTCGTCCCCGCGATCGTGACCGCGTTCGAGAAATCGAGCTCGCTGACGGACGGTTCGACCCGAAGGTTGATCGTGCCACGCGAAAGAACGGTGGGAACGAAGGCCAGTTCGACACCGAACTTCTTGAATTCGATCGTCACGGTCGGCACCAGCCCGGCAGTGCCCGCTGTGGAGGCTACCGGAACCGGAAATTCACCGCCGGCAAGAAAGCGCGCAGAGTCGCCGGAAAGCGTGGTCAAGTTCGGCTCCGCCAGCCGGCGTGCCAATCCCTTGGTTTCCAACGCAGAGATCAGCAGGTCGACCGAGCCGCCGTTGCTGGTCCTGATGATACTGGTGAGCAAGCTTCCGAACGGAGCCGGAGCGACTCCGCCTGCGGTGCCGACAAGCGTCCCGATCGTTCCAAGGATAGGGAGGCTTCCCGTGGGCGCCTGACCAACCGGGCCGCCTCCAGTGCCGAGAGCACCGTTGGCGGTATTGATGCCGCCAATAGGTGCACGACCCACAGCCGTAACCGCACCACGCCCAGTGTTTCCGACGTTAGTGCCATTGGCATTAGCCGCATAGAGGTTGACGCCCAGGTCGCGGCCAGCGTCCCGGTTTACCTCGAGAAAGCGCACCTCCAGCATCACCTGCTGCGGCGCTGCCACGCTCATCGCATTGACGACGGTGCCCCCCTTGGCGACCGTGCCTGTCGCAATCGCCATCGCCCGCTCGGCCGCGACGGCATCGGGGACCGTTCCGCTCAGCACCACCTGCCCCTCGGACGAGGAAACGCGAACGCTGGCGGAGCCGGTGCTGGCGCGGATGTTCTGCTGCAGGCTGTTGGTATCGATGGCGACCTCGACATCGAGGATGCCGATCTGCTTCATCGCGGCGTCGAACAGGATGACGTTGGTGGTGCCGGTTTGCTTGCCCTGGATGTAGATCAGGTGGTCGCTCAGCGACTTGACGTCGGCAATGTCGGACGAGCCCGCCACGATGGTCGCAAAAGCCTGCTCGACCCGGAAGGTCCTGGACTTGTTGACGATGACCTTGATGCGCTGGACGTCGTTCATCTCGCTGACGAACACGCCACCGCCGGACACCCGGCGGTCGGCAGCGCCCGCGCGGTCCGCGGAGCCCGCAAACGCAAGTCCGGTGCTCAGAGCCAAAACGCTCAGGGCGAAACGCCTGCTTCCGGCCCCCATGAAAACGCGACCGCCACCCATTTCGAAACCCCTTGCCGCATTCTGCGGCTGTCCCCCAACAATGTATTCCGGGCGCCTTAGCAACTCTCCTTCGCACGCAACGCCACAGAGCTTACAATTCGTTCCACTACAAACCGTTACCGGTTTTTATGGCAGCTGCACCGGACATTAAATGTTCCCTTGCATCCGCCCGGGATTAAAGCCGCCGGCCGCGTACCACGCCACAGAGGATCATCGTCAATCACACACTGAATTGGCAAGGCGGGACCTCTCGTGCAGTGCGTAAGCACCGCAAAAAACTGTTAAATGTGGCCCCTGAGCACCACTTCTCGTTGCTGGGTCGAATCCGCCCGGTCTGTGGCCGTCCACAAACCAATAGGTGGAATGGCACCACCGAGCCCCGATGAATTATCACGGCTGCTACCGGCCGAAGCGCCGCCCCTCAGGTCCCGCCTAAAACGGGATCTTGGTCGATGCGCTCGGCGCATTGAAGGATGAGCCCCAGCCCGTGAAAAGCATGGTGAAGCCCGACTGTGATGCCGTCACAGTCAGCGCGGACGCAGACGCGGCAGTGCTCACCGTGGGCGCAAGTCCGCCACTATACAGGAAGGGAACGATGGCCTGCTTGTCCGCGTCCGACAGATAGTCAGCAGTACAAGCGGATGGGGATGTGCCCGCTATGACAGCGGGCGTGTAGCAATTGACGATGTTCGCCCGCGCGCTGGCACTGGCAAGCATGCGCAACGATTGCATCGTGATCGCATATCGTCCGAAATCGAAGATGGTGAACATCAGAACGAACAGGGATCCGCCGACGAGGCAAAACTCGAAAGCGGCAACCCCGCGCTGATCGAGCTTTTTCATCACTGCACCAGACGCACGGTTTGGATATTCGGCTCTGCAGCCGACCCGCTACCCGCAGAGCCAATACATCCAGAGTTGTCCAGCGTCGTGCTGCCGGTGAATGACACGGCGTAGGCTATGACCTGGTAACAACCCGAACTGGGGGCACCCGACGAATTGCCTCCATAGGTGACGGGCGTATTAGGCACATAGACCGTGCCGTTGAAATAGCTCGTGGAGGTGCCACTGATGTTGACGCCTTGCTTCGTATAGGCCTCGTCATCATAGATGAGAAGCTTGGTCATCAGAGCCTTCACAGTTGAGGACAGTGTCGATGGCCCGGTGGGCGACGTCATCGCCGTCAGTTGAATGGTCGGGGTTCCGGTAACGGTGAAAGTTGCCCCTCCGAAAAAAATCAGGGTCGCCGTCCCTTTTATGGTTGGGCTGCCATTCAGCTTGACGTTTCCCGTAAAATAGTACGTGCCGCTCATCGTAGACGGGAACGTCGGATTGCCGGAGTTGTAACAGGCACCAGCTTCATACGAGACGGCCGTGGAGCCGCTGCAGGCTTTGTTCGGGAAATCCTTTGTACTTAGCGCAGCCATCGCCGCGGCCACCGCGCTGAGCGGATCCGGAATCGGTTGCTGATACGTTTTTACGCCCGTGCACTGGCTCCCGCCGGTCTGAGAACAGCTACCGACCGTGTAGCTTGGCGCATTTACCGAGATGCCCGAATTGCCGATGAAGCCGATCCCGTTTGCCGCAGCACTGTTCGACGAAATGCCGCACGTTGGTGACGATACGTTAGCGCTGCCCTGAAACGTAACAGGGTCTTTCAGGGCCAGCACACATGGGGGCTTCGCCAAACTGTCAACGCCGGCAACCGCGCTCGCAACCACATTGATCGTCGATAGACCCAGCAACTGAGCGAGGTATGCCGGCTGCTGCTGACTGATGGTGGCCTGGACGTAGCTTCCTGCAGTTCCGTTCCACGACCCCAGCGTGGCGATCTGCACCGACTTCGACACGCCTGCTGGAAGGCTGGTAGCACACGTGGCGCCGGGATAGGATGTGTCGCCTGAATTGCAGAACGAGTTCTGCGCTGCAACCTGCTTGCCGCGATAATCGACTGACTGCGTATTGCTGCAGGTTACGCCAGGCTGTGGAGCCTTGTCGCACGCCAACCGCAGGGCGCCCGAATAGGCGGCCGCATCGGCCGCGCCCTGAGCGCGTTGCTTGGTCACGTACCAGGATGCAGCCTCGCCTCCCAATGCCATAGCCCCGATCAAGGGCACTAACGCGACCACCGTTGCAAACGCGGCGGACCCTCGACGGCAGCGAAGCATGTCACGCATGGGACACCTATTGGAATCGCTCTGAGTATGTCAGCGTAAACGAACAGGCGTTGCCGGTGGTGCTCGTGCACAACACCGACGACAACACCATCGGGCTCAGCGTGATCGTTGTCGAATACACGTACCATTTGGCGAACGACGCACCAGAATTTCCAGAAGCGCAAACAGCATTGCTGTCGCCGCAAATGAGCTGAATGCTGGTGATCGGATAGCGGCTGTCGGCCTTGGCGAGCGCGGCCGACGACCAACCGGACGCGCTCGTGACGTCCGGTGGCGGCGAATACAGGATCGATTGCCCGAACGCGCGCAATGCCGAAAGCGCCGAAATGTACTGGTAGCCGGCCACGGCAAGATCAGCGAGCGGAAGAAAGATCACCGTCATCAGAAAAAGGTAGACGAACGGCATCTCGAACGCGACGGCGCCGCGTTGATCCGCGATAAGTGAACGTCTGCCGCTCTTGCGCCTCATCCGACCACTCACCTTCATCACCAGACGTACGGTATCAATCTCCAGCGCGAGGCTTCGTAACTCGCGTACTCGGAGCAGTTGCGCCGAAGCAGATCCTCTTCGTAGTAGATCCGGCATACCTGCACGCCCAGGTGCAACACGAACAGGGCCAGCGTCAGCGGCGACAAGACCTTGAGAACCACACCGAATATCGCGATCTCCTCCGCCAGATAGAGCGGATGCTTGATCCAGCGGTACGGACCTGACTGCACCACCGTGCGCGCCTGCGGCACCAGGCTGAACGACCGGCCAAGATGCCTGATCGTGAAGAGCATCATGGCCATGCCGATCAACAGGCACGCCGTGGACGCAATATTCGGCAGCGCCTTGTCGGTCTCGGCGAAGAAGCCGATCGTCCACGGCAAATAGGTGCCGACAAACGCCGCCACCCGCGGCAGCAAGCCATCCGCATGCGCCTTTGCCGGTGGCCGTGTCATGACCAGGAGCCCGAGCAGGACGTAGAAACTGGCGAGACAGAAGCTCGACAGGACGATCGACCAGGAATCGGAAAACGATCCGACCTTGATGGCGTAGACGAGCGCCAGCAGCATGAACCACATGCCGCCGAGCAGCTGCATCATCCGCTCGTAACTCGATTTATTCGATAATGTGACGGTGCTCATAAATGACCTACTTGAACGCACGGGCGAGGTGCAAAAACGGGCTTCCGCCCAGGATGACGAACATGGCCGGAAGCATGAACAGCACCATCGGAATCGTCAGCTTGGCGCCCAGCTTATGCGCCCGCTCCTCCAGCTTGGTGATGCGCTCTCTCCGAAGGTCTGCTGCAATACCGCGCAGCGCCTGCCCGAGCGGCGTTCCGTATTGCAGGCTCTGGGCGATCACCGTTCCAAAGCGGCGAAGCCCTTCGGACTTGGTGCCCAGCTTCTCGAATGCTTCAGCGCGATTCGGCAAGATCCGGAGATCGTCGAGCAGTCCGCGCAAGACCTGGGTGATCTCCGGATTGGTCTCCTTCATCTCCTCCGCGACGCGTTCAATCCCGCCTTCGAGGCCCATTCCCGCTTCGCTGCATACGACAAGCAGATCGATGGCATCCGGGGTCCCCAGCCGGATGGCCGCATCAAAGCGCCGCTTCAACACAAAAAGGATCAGGCGCGGGCCCATGATTCCGATCACCACTCCGAACAGCGTGAAGATCATCACGTCCGGGAACGGCTTTCCGAGAAGCTGGGTCGTCAAGAAAGCCGCGAGCGGAAACAGGAACATGCTGACCGCTTTGACACCAATCCAGATCGGCAGCGTTCGATAATGGTTGAAACCCGCCGAACGAATGATCATCCGGAGCTCTTCGAGGTTTTCCTCCGCATAGAACCGCTTGTAGCGACCGCCTATCGAGGACAGCCAACCCATCAGGCCCTGCGTGGAGCTCCGGCGGTGAGGGATACCCAGCACGGCACTCGCCACGCGCGCATCCAGCGCGCGGATATGCACCTCGCGAATGACCAGGATGAACATCGCGGCCGCGACGACCGTGGCAAGCGTTGCAAAACCGACGACGGCAGTCATAGGGCCGTCTCCCTCTTGATCATCCAGCGTATCACGAAGTGCCCCACGATGACCGATCCGGCCGCGTAGGCCAGCAGCATGTTTCCAGTCGGATCGTAGAACAGCAGGTCGATCGATTGCGGATTGATGGCATAGAGCAATCCGCCGATGATGAGCGGAGACAGCGAGAGCGCACGCGACGAGAAGATGACCTCACCCGCCAGAGCCTTCGCGCGCGCGGCCAGGGCAACCCGTTGGCTCACAGTCTCGGCCAGCGTTTGCAGGGTTTCCGCCAGGCTGCCGCCCGCCTTGAGCTGGACCGCGAGCGTCACCGCAAACATGGCGTATTCGGGAATCAGGGTTCGTCGATAGATCCCTTCGACGGCCTCTTCCGGAGCCTTGCCAAGGTTCAGCTCGCTGCAAACCGTCGCGAACTCGCGCGCTGTCGGCTGCGGCATCTCGCGCGCGATGGCGCGAAAGGCTTCGTTGACGGGCAACCCCGACCGAACGGTGCTGGTCACCAACTGTATTGCATCGGGAAGCTGGCGGAAAAGCTGGTTGATGAAACGACTTCGCTGCCATCCGAAAACGCCGCGCACGACCAGAAGGGCAACACCACCAGCAGCGATCGACACCGTAGACGTCGAAAACTGCAGCAATCGATGGTTGCCATAAACGACCATGCCGGCGGCCACCGCGCCGGCCAGAAACACCAGGGCGGGATGCACGGCGTAAACGATGTCGGCCTGGTAATTGACGAGCCGGTAGAGCAAATCCCAGCGCGACGCCTTGGCCGCGCGACGGATAGACACCGAGATTTCCGCCTCGGATGTCGGCAAAGCGACCTCGACCCGGCGCTCCATCCGCCTCTGTCGCGCGTCGAGCCACAGCGTATTGATCGTCGCACACAGCAGAAGCACCAGGACGATGATCAACGGCGTCGACATCAGATCTGCCTCATCGCGTCGGCCCAGGCCCGGTCGAGCCCATAATAGACGAGACGGCTCTTGAATTTCGGAACTGCGTTCGTGGACCGATACGTGCCCGATATCCGGCCGTGCACGTCCTCGTCCTTGTACTCGAACAGCGCGATGTCATTGGTGGTGATCACCTCGCCTTCCAGGCCAATCACCTCGGTGATCTGAACGATCCTGCGCTGTCCGTCCCGCATGCGCTCGACCTGCACGATCAGATCCAGGGCGGCCACGATTTGTGCGCGGATCGCACGCGACGGCAGATTGACCTGGCCCATCTGGACCATGTTCTCGACACGTGTCAGGGCATCACGCGTACTGTTGGCATGCACGGTCGAAATCGAGCCGTCATGGCCGGTGTTCATCGCTTGCAGCATGTCGAAGGCCTCGGCACCGCGCACCTCGCCGACGACAATGCGATCCGGACGCATGCGCAGGGCGTTCCACAACAGATCGCGTTGCGTGACCTGTCCCGTACCCTCGAGGCTCGGCGGCCGGGTCTCCAGACTGATCACGTGGGGTTGCTGAAGCTGGAGCTCCGCCGCATCCTCGATTGTGACGATACGTTCGCTGTGGTCGATGAACTGGCTGAGAGCATTCAGCATGGTCGTCTTGCCCGAGCCCGTGCCTCCTGAAACCAGAACGTTCAGCCGGCAGCGGGAGGCAATCTCCAGAAGCTGTCCGAGCGCGAGAGTCATGGATCCGTTCTCGATCATTCCGGCAATGTTCAAGCGCCGGCTCGGAAATTTTCGGATCGATACGCAGGGACTGTGGATAGCCAGCGGCGGCAGAATGATATTGACGCGGCTGCCGTCCGGCAGACGGCAGTCCACCATCGGACTGGATTCGTCCACGCGCCGGCCAACCTGCGCTGCAATCTTCTGCGCGATCGCGGCAATGTGGTCGTTGTCCCGGAACCGTACCGCGACCCGCTCCAGCTTGCCGCTCCGTTCCACGTAGACGTTGCTCGGCCCGTTGATCATGATGTCGTTGATGGTCTCATCGAGCAGAAGCGAACGCAGCGGCCCATAGCCGGTCATGTCGTCCGCAATTTCTTCCGCCAGCAGCAGTTGCTCGCGGCCTGACAGTTCAAGCCGGTCCTGATTGGCGATGCCGTGAATGATTTCCTCGATCTGCCGCCGAAGGATCTCGCGCGAGACCGACGCGGCCGCCGCAGGCTCGATCTGCTCGATAACCCGCTCGCGCAACGAGGCCGGCATGACCGGGTGCCCTGTTGCAGGCTCCTCGCGCTTCTGCGTCGACACGGACAGAGCCGGAGGCTCCCCATTCGGCACAATTGACATCACGTTAGGCGCAATCGGCGGCGGGACGGGCAACGGCGGCGGCGCGCCCGGCGCCTCCGCCGTCCGCATCGACAAAGAGATCGGCATCTCGTCTGGGCGCCTGCCGAACTTCTTCATAGCCCGAGCCACCTTTTCCACCGCCTCTTTTCCTTGGAGCCGACGCCGGTGATCTCCCGCACGATCGGAGCCAGGTGACGCCGCAGCCCACGCACGTGCTTCAGAGCCGGGATGCCGAGGTTGACGGCCTGGGTCATTCCCTTGCCGAGATCAGGGATCACCATGTCAGGCTCTGCACCCAGCGCCTTGACGATGGTCGCCTTGGGCAGCCCCCCGGGTCGGTTCGCGCGGTTAAGCAAGGTAAAGACCCGATCCTTGCCGGCGATGTTGGTGACCGCGTTGCGCAGGGCATGGGCATTGCGCAGTCCGGTCACCTCGGCTTCCAGCAGCACCAGCACATGACGGGACATCTGGATCACCGGGTACATGGAGGCCGCGAAGGGCACCGGCACATCGACCACGATGTAGTTGAACCGCTGGCGGAGCAGGCCCAGCACGTGCCGCACGCCCGCCTCGGTGATGTCGAGCTTGGCGTCGAGTTCTTCATCGCCGGAGATCAGGCTCACGCGATCGTTCACCTCGATTGCAGTGCGCTCCAGAAACAGGGTGTCGGCCCGCATCGGGTTCTCGAGGGCAATACGCAGGCCGGGCCCCGGACGAACGCCCAGCATGACCGCGGTTTCACCGCCCTGCAGATGCAGGTCGAGCAACGCGACCTTGGCCTTCGTCGTCTCGGCCAGCTGCATCGCAAGGTTGATCGCTACACTCGTTGCACCGGCGCCGCCCTGCGCACCGCAAATCGAGACCACATGCCCGCTGCGATCGGCCGGGGCATGCGACACGTCGCCCAGCAGCTTCGGGCGCAACTGGTCCAGCACGATATCCCGCGTGAGCGGCTTCGGAAGATATTCCGTGAGGCCGAGATCGATCAGCGCGCGGTAGAAGGTGATCTCCCTGTTGTCGCCAATCAGGGCCACGCGGACATCCGGCGGGCAGACGCCCGCCAGGCGCTCCAGCTCGGGAAAGGGATCATCGATGCCGCTGATATCGGTCACCAAAGCGAGCAGATCGGTATCCGTCTCCAGCATCTTGATGGCGCTGCGGATGGTGCCGTTCTTGATCGAGAGATTGCTGCCTTCGAGGCCCTTGCCGAGGGCGCTGGCGCTGACCTCGTCATTGACGAAACAGACAATCCGGCTGCGCGTGACGACGGATGTCGTTTCCTGGGACGGAGTGACCACTGCCATGTTCATCAACGCTTCTCCGGCAACTTGGCACCAAGGCCAATCGCGCTTGCGGTGCGCTCCGCGGCTTCCGATCCGTCGCAGGTCACGGCCGCCTCAACGCTTTCGGCGTCCTGCTTCCTGACCGTGTACTGCCTCACATCGCCGCCGGAATGAACGACCACGGCCGTTCTCTGGCCGGCGATCGCATTCTGGCGCGCGAGCTCCGGCGAGACGTCGCAGCTCGAGATCACGCCGGCGTCAGCCTTGTCCCACTGGTCGATGGCGGCCCGCACCGCGAGCGACAGGGTTCCGAGCTGCTTGGCCACCGTGACCTTCTTCACCTGCTCCTGCGTCAGCTCGAGCGAGACGGTTTGCGGCAACTTGCCGGTGACGGTGCTGATGGTGCGCCCGCCCTGCACCAGCTCCTGGTCGATCGCGATGACGCGGACATTTCGCAGAATCGTCTCGCTCATCGCGCGACGGGCGGGATCCGCCTTCTCGAACACCTGGGTCAGAACGACATCGACATGATCACCCGGCCGTACCAGGCCGGAGACGCCGGACTCCTCGTCGACCTTGATGCTGATGGCACGGCTGTCCGGCGCCAGCACGCTGGCGAGGAAGCCGCGATCGCGCGGGCGCAGGATGTCCTGCAGCGTGATCGGGCTGCCGGCGTCGACGAACTTGCGAACCAGCGACCCGGGAAGTCCAACCTTGGTATCAGGCGTTTCGAGGATCGCCCCCGAGGGGACGCGATCCGGCGTCACCTGACGCACCGCGAAATCCTCCTCGCGTGCCAGCGTTCCCCTGGCAAGGGGACGTGTCGCAACAAAATAGCTGACGGTCGTGGGCGCGGCCGGCAGCTTTTCCGCGACCGCGTCCGCGACGACCGGTCCCTTCGCCTCGTTCGCATTATAGGCAATCAGCCCGAGCGCGACGGCTGCGAGCAACAGCACCATGATGACGGAGACGCGCAGAGCGGACGACATGTCAAAATCCTTTGCTCAAAATTGTCCAGATACCGCCGCACGCGATGGCAACCCCATAGGGCAGCGGTGCATGCCGCAAGTGGCGCCAGCGCTCGACGGCATAGACCCGACGCACAAGCGAGGATCCGGCGGGCGCCAGCTTCGGATACGGCAGGTGGCGCATCATCATATGCATGGCGGCCAGGACGCCCCCGGCGAGTGCGGTAACGGTCAGCAGCTCAACGACGCCGCTCAATGGAAGACCGACCGCCAGAGCAACCAGCAACTTGACATCGCCGCCGCCGATCATCCCGCGCTGATAGATGACGAAGAGCACCAGGAACAGCAATGCGGCGACGAACAGCGACTGGCCAAGCTGCATCGGACTGGCTAATTCGCCGACAATTCCAAGCAACGCCAACGCCAGACAAATCTCGTTTCGGATCAACCGTGTCGCGATATCGATGGTTGCGACATACAACAACAATGCGATTTCCAGACACGAGGTCGTGGACGCAATCCAGTTCATGAAATTTCGCCTCAGACGAGACGGAGGGCACGTACAGTGCCCCCGTCTTCAGACGATCTTCTGCGTCAAGCGGCAGAAGCGACAGCGGTGGTGATCTTGCCGATCGCAGTCGTGAGCGCAGTACCGATTGCACCGGCACCGTCCGTTCCGAACGCAGCGGCAACGGCGCCGACGATGCAGGCGGCAACGATCACGTACTCGAAAGACACGACGCCTTCCTTGTCCGCGCGCAAAAGGCTCAGGGCCTCCTTGGCTTTGAAATAATGCTTCAGCATAGGCGTAATCCCTTTTCCAAAATAATGAACGCTACATGGAGCGCCGTTGGCAGAAAAGCCGCCAACGGGATCAGGTGCAGGCGAGGCTGAGCTCGCCTGGCGGCTCCATCCGCTCTTAGGCAGCCGAGGCGACCGCGGTGGTGATCTTGCCGATGGCGGTGGTGAGGGCAGTGGCGATGCCGCCACCTGCGGTGGTGCCGAAAGCGGCAGCGACCGCACCGACGATGCAGGCGGCAACGATCACGTATTCGAACGACACAACGCCGTTCGTGTCCGCGCGCAGCTGCTTCATGGCTTCGGTGGTCTGGATGTAAAACTTCAACATAGGAGAAAATCCCTCGTTACTAAGATGAATTGACCATTACCGTTGGCAGCAAAATTCAGCCAACTGCATAAAACTCTAATGTTTTTCTTTAAAGGTGTCACCTGCTAATCGTTTTTTAACCTTACTCTGGGCGCCCGGAAGACTACGGCCGGGAACAGGATTTAAGGCGCTAAAGCCCGTTAAATTGCGGGTTTATCTGCACATGAACGAAGCGTGCGATGGATTCGCCGGGCGCGGGACGCGACGATTTATCATCGCCGTCCGCTTGCCGGGAACGCTGATGCCAACGCGATTCCGAATTTCCGATGAACAGCAGGCCGCAGGCGCCAACGGCTATGCGTCGTGCGCCGAAGCCGGGCCCGCCAGCCTATTGCCTCACTGGGGCTCCTTCGGCGGCGCCGCGCTGCTGCCCTCGCTTCGCTGCTGCTGCTGGCCGTCCGGTGTGGCCCCGTAAGGCAGCGGCTTGGCGTCGGGATCGGCCCGGCCGCACGAGAGGCTGGTGCAGAAAAAGCCGACATAATCCTTCACGTCGGCGCGATAGAGTTTCACCAGCCCCTGGGTCTGGTCCACGATGACCGTGGCGCGGTGGACGACCTGGCCATCGGCAGCATAGGCCGTCATCATGACGCGACCGGCTTTCAGGCCGCGGATCGTGAACACGCGATCGGTTTCCGGAATCACCTGCGCGATGTCTTCGATCGAAAGCGAGAACCTGTTCACCGGCTGATCCAGCGTGAAGGTGCGGGCCTGCTCGGCGCGAAGCTCGATCGTCTCGGTGGCGACGATCTCCTGCATTCGCTGCGCGTTCGCGGGGCCGATGCAGAGGGCAAAAAGCGACATCAAGGCTGCCGGTAAAATTACGTGTCTCATAAAAAATTCCTCCCGGGAAACAGGAAGCTCATCACCGCAATTTACACGCGGCCGGAGAAGATTAGCATAGCCCGCCGCGACAGTCTGTTTCGTGTTGATCCGGGAGGCCACGACCTTGCGTTTATGCAAGGCTTGAGAGAAGCTGAATCGCTGGGGCGGCTGGGGACACGCATGCGCATTTACTTCGGTTTATCCGTTTTTATCGCCTGCTGCTGGATGTCCGCCGGCGGCGCGCACGGGCAGACCGCGTACATGGTCGACGAGAGGCCCTGCCCCGACCTTGATCCCCGCCTGCGCCAGCCCCGCGACAATGAGTGGTGCGACTACGTCACCAAGATCAAGCGCTGCGACGGCGATCTGGCGGAGCGGGTGTTTCCGCAAAGCCGGGCCCCGGCCTATCTCATGTCCGAACTCGGCACCGAGCACCCTCGCCGGCTGATCTGCCATCCTGACGAATGAGCCGTGATCGACCTCAATGCGACAGCTCGAGCTTCCGCATTTCGCTGATCCGGGCCAGGCAGTATTCGCGGTACAGCTCGTTAATGATGACCCACATGATAAATCCCCATTACTCGAAACAATAAAAGCCTAGCCCCGCCAGGTTTCAGGGCCATGTCGGCGCCTGGAAATCTGGTTTCCGGAGGATTTCCTGTCTGGGGAATTTATGTCAGCGTGCCTGTCATTTAACGAACGTTTATCCCCGCCGGCCCGCCGTCAGCGGCTTCCGCTCCCGGCCAACGAGCCGGTCGTCTCGGCGGTATTGAAGCTCGGCAGGCAATCGCGGCAGATGACGAGTTTTTCGGCCAGCTGCCGGTCCCGCTCGCCTTCGATGTCGTCGTGAACGGCCCACCAGGCGCTGGAGTACGGGCGCAGCGTCGTCAGCGTCCGCTCCCGCTCGCTGATGCGGTCCACCGACGCCGGCTGTGCCGCCACCGGATGGCGCATCGGAGACCTGGCCTGATTGGGATTTCGCCCAAGTCCATCCCACGAAACCGACCTTGTCGCGCCGGCGCGGACCGGTTCAAACGTCGCGCAGCCCGCGCCCCAGATCGACAGCGCCAGGGCGGCGGCATGCCGGGCGCATTTCATCGTCAACCGTCTGCGATAACCCGTGGGCATGATGGCCGACGCAATCCTGTCCTAGCGGAATTTACGCCTGTTGATCACGACGCCGGCCGAGCCGAGAACTACCAGCACGCAGCCTGCGATGATGAGCCAATGTGGGGGCTGAAGTCCGCGCAAGATGTCGATCATGATCCCGTACCGGTTCGACGGCCGCAGAGACGTTGCCTTCAACTGGTCGCGCGGACGGGCCAAGCGTTGATGGCCGGTCCGACGCCGGGACCAAGGCTGCGCGCTTATGGTTAAAACGCCGTAAATCCGGTTTATGTCGCCGGTAAAGGCGTGCTCACGGCGTCATCAACCTGGTCCAGCCTTGCGGGGAGACCTTCGTTGCATCGTCGACATGAGGCGCACGAGGCGGTTCACGCGGCGGATGCTTTCGGCGAAGCGCGCGGCGGGGGCGCGATACCGGATATGGAAAACGAGCTTGCGAAGGCGTGTGAGCATGATGTCCTCCTCAAGACGAGGCGCAAACCGCCGGCTTCGGCAGCTCGCTGCCGACCAACCATCGATTACCGGTGCAGGCGTGGCGATCTGATATAGCGGGTCAGAACAGCCACGCCAGGCGCATTGGCGAGCACCCGGACGCTGACCGCCTGCCGCTTGCCGGACCGCTGATCGGGAGCCAGATTGTAGGTCACCCGGGCACCGGCCTCGGGCGTCAGGCCGGGCGAAAACGATTTGAGATGAAAGAATATGTCGGTGCCGCCGGAATCCGGCCGGATGAAGCCGAATGCCCGGTCGCCGTGATAGGTCTTGATTGTACCTTCCAGCATCCTGCAACCTTTCAGTTCGATAGACGCATGGTTCGCGGAATTACTCGTTGGGCTAACCGGATTTCCTCACCTGCTCGATATTCGTGTCAGCCGACACCGGGAAAACGGACGCGACATTTGAGGCCGGCGGGAAGCGCATAGTTCGGGTTCGGCAATTCAAGGCGAACACCGATCGTCCCGCTCGCCGCGTCGAAGACCTGATCGACGACCGTCACGCGCGCGGCGTATCGGCCGCCTACCGGTTCCTCGGGACGAATCTCCGCAGACGCCCCCACATGGATCTTTCCGAACTGGCTGAGCGGAACATAAACCTCGACCAGCAGCGGATCGATTTGCGAAATCGTCAGAAGATGGGCCTGGTCGTACGCATATTCGCCCGGCCCCAGTTTGCGCTCGACCACCACGCCGTCGATGGGGCTGCGGATGGTACGCAGTTTCAGGACTTCGTTGGCGCGGGCCACTTCGAGCCCAGCAAGAGCGAGGTTGACCTTCGCTTCCTCGACATCCTGTTCGGCCACGCGCGCACTCGTCTCCGCCTCGTCGGCAACCGCGACCGAAACCGTATCATTCTTGCGCAATAGCTTGGATCGCTCGTCCTTGCGCCGGAGGAATTCGAGTTTGGCGATGCTCGAGCGAACCGTCGCGTCGTTCTCGGCACGAGCCTTCGCCAGCAGCACCGCCGCCTGCTCGACTCCCGATTCGAGCCGCGCAACGACATCTCCCTTCTTTATGACGTCACCACGATCGACCAGCACTTCGCTCAGGAGACCCGGAACCGACGTTCCGAGCTTGAGAACCATTTTCGGCTGTATCAGGCAATCGAACTGCCCCTCCGGCTTCGTCTCTTGCGCGTTGGCGCATCCTGCGCCCGCCACCATCGAGACGATCAGAATCGCGAGACCTCTACGCCACACGCCCGACGCGTCAGGGCGCCCCGCATCGTCACTGTCGTGATTGCAATCCCGGAACTGCGCCCGCAAGTCGTCGATGCATCCAAATGTCCGGACCTGTCTCATTCGCCCCTCCCCGAAAACGCAAGCACCCGGTCCAGCCGACGATCCAGCTTCACATTCTGGACGCGCACATAGCCATGTCGCCGCTCCGCCTGGAATTGAGCCAGCCAGCGTAACGAATGGTAGACCCGCAACGGAACAGGAATGCGCGTACCGACGAGTCGCGCAATCAGGCGCGTCATCGATCCTGCATGGATCATGAATACGTCGTCCTGAAGTGAAACGATGGCCTCGCAGCTGCCGGGATCGCCCTGCCGTGCGCAGCGACCGAATAGCTGGCGATCGACCCGCCGGGAATCGTGGTACTCGGTCAAGATGACATGCAGGCCGCCCCGCGCGGCAACGCCCGGGTCAAGCCGGATATCGGTCCCGCGGCCAGCCATATTCGTCGCCACCGTCACGCGCGCGGGCTCGCCTGCCCTCGCGACGACCTCCGCCTCATCCTGGTCCTGCTTCGCGTTCAAGAGCGCATGCGTGATGCCGCGAGCATTCAAGGCCGCGCTGATCTCCTCGGACGCGCCAACCGAGCGGGTGCCGATCAAAACCGCCCTGCCTTCGGTCACGGCCAGCCGCTCCACCCTGTCGGCAATGACCCGCAGCTTTTCAACCGGGGTCGTGCATACCAGAGGGGGAGCCACGCGACGCTGCGAGGGCCGGTTCAGCGGGATGCGAACGACATCGAGGCCGTACACGGATTTGATCTCCCGCGCGACCTCGCGGGCGGTACCCGTCATTCCGGACAGGCGAATGTAGCGACGAAACAGCCGCTGATAAGTGATGCGCGCGAGCGTCTCGCGCCGCTCAGTCGGCTCGCAATCTTCCTTGATCTCGATCAGCTGATGAAGGCCACGTTCCCAGGAGCGGTCGGGCATCACGCGTCCCGTCGACTCGTCCACGATTTGCACCTTGCCGTCCATGACGACATAGTGCTGATCGCGGTTGAACAGCAACATTGCGGAGAGAGCCTGGGTCACAAGCTCCTCGCGAGCCCGAACCGAACTCCAAACGCCGTGCAGCTCGTCAGCGAGCCGTCCGACCTCTCGGCACCCTCCCTTGGTCAGCGCCAGACTTCGCTCTGCGAGATCGATCTCATAGTGCTCTCCCGCGACGAGAGAGCTCGCGAACTGAAGGGCCTGCTCGCATTGCAATTTTTCCTCGGCGGCCCCCGTCGACGACGACAGGATGAGGGGCGTGCGCGCTTCATCGATGAAAATACTGTCTGCTTCGTCGACGATGCCAAAATAGAGCCCGCGTAGCACGAGATCCTCGTCCCGTCGCAAATTTCCGCGCAGCCGCTCGAGTGACAGGTGTAAACTGCTGCTTCGATGCGCCAGCGCGACACGGTCGCGCAGATAGTCGAATGCAAGCTCCTTGTTGGTGCAATATGTCACTGCACTTGCATAGGCGCGACGCCGCTCGGATCTCGGCATGCCCTGGACCACGGTCCCGACACTCAGGCCCAGGAACTCATAGAGCGGCCTCATCTCGCTTGCGTCGCGTTGGGCAAGGTAATCGTTGACCGTAATGAGATGCACGGGATACCCGGCCAGCGCCACCGCGGCCGCAGGCAACGTGGCAGCAACGGTCTTGCCTTCTCCGGTCGCCATCTCCACCAGTCTGCCCTTCAGCAGACCGAACCCCGCAATCAGCTGGACGTCGTAGTGCCGCTGACCGATGGTCCGCGATGCCGCCTCCCGTACCAGCGCGAAGCATCGGCCGACGAGAGGCAGCGTAAAGCCCGAGTTCCGCAGTTTCGCACGAATATCCGATACCTGCAGACGCAATTCGTCATCGCTCATGATCCGCAGGGCATTTTCATGTCCGGCGGTGTGCTCGACGATAGGCATCAGCGCACGAACGGGATCCCGTATGCCGCCGAGCGCGCGTTGAAGCAGATCCTTCGCCAGATATTCGGCCACTCGATCGTGAACCGCCGGCTCGCGGTCTGCGCGCTCCGGATAGGGACGGCCAACCGCCAGGTCGCGGTGATCGAGATCCATAACACTCTTAGACATGGAAGTTTGTCAACAATAGCAGTCTGACGCTGCGATACCATTGCACCGCCAGCGGCTCCTTCCGGTGTTCGAACCGAACGAAGACATGCTGGCCGAAATGGTCCACCGCCTCCAGACCTTCAAGCTCGATGTCGAATTGAAAGGTCCGCTGCAGCGTCTTCGGCCCCTTCGCGTCCCGCGGGTCAGTCGCAATATCCCCGCCTCCCTCCACACTCAGTGCTGCGCTGGGCAGGTATTCACCACCGGCCGGCACCGCCCGCAAAACGCGCCCCTCCAGGATCAGCCGCGGCTGGTCCACCGGACGGACCTGGATGCGGTCCGTCGTGAGGCGTACTCTGTCAACCGCCTCCTGAGGAACGACGACGCGTGCCAGCGGCGTCGTATTTCCGACAACGTAGCCAAGCAGCTCACCCCGACGGTAGTAGCGGCCGGGAATGTCGACCATTTGCGGCACGACAAACACACCATCGCTGCGAGCACGAGCCACAAGGTCCGAAGCGCGATCGCGGGCGAGGCTCAAATTTGCGCGCTCGAGTTCAAGTTTATCGCGGACAATCTGGGCCTTTGCCCGATCCGACACGAACTCCGCAGCATATTCGGCCTGCAGTTCCGTCACCTTGGCCTCGCTCCTGCGCAACTGCGCAACGAGTGTCGGCTCGCGACTCTCGACCAACGGGTCACCCAGTGCGACCTGCGTTCCCGGCGTCACCAGGAGTTCATGGACGAAGCCATTCGAAGCTGCGCGCACCATGGCTTCTTCAGGCAGCCACAACACCCCCTCGACGTTGGAATGATAGGGCATCGGGACGGCGAGCAGAAAGAAAGCCAGGCCGAGCAGGAGTCCGGCCGTTACCGCAACAGAACGGGCGCGATGCTTGCGCAGGCGCGGGTTTTCCACGAGATGACGCACCGCCTTTACAACCGGCAGCACCGCCATTGCGCCTACTGCCCATACGGCGAGAATAACGCCGATGAAGAAGAACTGTCCCGCGATGAACAACGCAATGAAGATCGTCACCATGATGCGGTAGACGGTCGAAGCAAAGCCGTAGAAGAAGAGCCATGCCCGCTCCACACCGGAATCGTCCGGCCGCTCCAGGTCGGAGACGCCAAGCAGGTATCGCTCGAACAAGTAGCCCCAATAACGCGCCGACCGCGCCGCCAGATTCGGAATCTCGATGAGATCCACCAGAATGTAGTAAGCGTCGTAGCGAAGCAGCGGATTGCCGTTGAACAGAAGTGTCGACACGCTCGCGATCAGCATCACATTGAACAGGATCGCCCGCACCAACCCCGGCTCGACCAGGAGCCACAGGTAGAACGCGATCGCCGCGACAAAGAGCTCGACACCCATACCGGCCGCACCGACGAGCGCGCGCCGATACTTGGATCTGAAAACGGTGGCGGCCGACGCATCGACGTAAGGAACCGGCAGCAAGACCAGCAGGATCATGCCGAGATCGTGCACCTCTCCGCCCCCGGCCTTGGTGGCGGAGGCATGCCCCAGTTCGTGCAACGCCTTGATCGCCGGGAAGACCAGATAGATGATGAACAGATTGTCGACCGCCAACACGCGGTCGCTGAAATTGTGGCTGAGCTCCGGCCAATGCGGCCAGACCAGAATGAAGGCCGGAAGCACGACCGCGAGCCACGCGATCGCCCCCCAGCCGCTCCAGATCAACCGTACAAGACCCGCCCAGCGATTGAGCAGCTTATCCGGATCAAACAGCGGAATGCGGATCGCCATGGGATTGCCATAGGAACGCAAATGGCGAGCCCTTTGCTCGCGCTCGCTGCGTGCAAAAAGCTCGGCGACGTCGGGGGTTACATCGCTTTCCAACAGGTCGGCGGCATGCAGTTGGCCAAGCAATTGGATGAGCTCGTCCTGGCTGGGTGCGTCTTCACCCAGGTGACGGTTCGCAAGTTCCCACAACTGCTCGACGGAATGCGTTCCGTCCATTAACGAGACAATCAGCCGCGCGGACGGGCTGAAGCGATGCACCCGCGAAGAGGCGCGATCCTGCAACAAATACCACACTTCGCCGCGATAGATGTGCCGATGCAATCGCGCATGTGCACGCAACTTCGGCTTTCGCGCTGCGACTCGATACCACCAATTGCTGAGCAACGGCGCGTTCACCACGACCTCGCAATCAGAACAACCATTTCCAAATCGACAGGCGAACCCAATCCACGAAATTGTGCGTCCAGATCCAGATCAGCTTGCGTTCGCCGACATCGATCTTTCCAACGCCCTCCATGCCGGGTCGCACGCGGTCGGATGCATTCTGGAGCCGCGCCTCCACCCGGAAATAGTTGCGGCCCTCCTGGGCGGTCGAGACTGGCGTCATTTGCTCGACCGAGAAATCCATCCGCCGGTGCGGGATACCCGAGAGGGTGAGCTCGCCCTGTTGACCGAGCCTGACGTAGGAAATGTCTCGCTCCTCGACCTGCAGAATGACGCGATAGCTGTCCAATGGCGCGACCGTGAAGAGCATCTTGCCCAGTTCGACCGGCGTCCCGAGGAGCTGGTGCAGGTCGCCCGCAACGACAATGCCGTCGAACGGCGCGAGCAGCGTGGCACGCGCGAGCTTGTCGGTGACGAGCGACAACATGGCATCGACCTGCTCGATCTGGGCCTGGAGGATCGTCATGGTCGCACGCTCCTGTGCAGCCAGCGCCTGCCGGTATTTGCGGTCAAGCTGCTCGCGCTCGGACGACAACCGTGTTTGTTCGAGCTTGAGTTCCCGGTCGTCCAGTTTGCACAACACCTGCCCGGCATGCACGGTGTCGCCTGCGCGAACGAAGCTTTGTGCGATATACCCATCGAACGGTGCCGCCGCGATGCGCTGCACCGCTCCTTCGATCACCGTCTTTGCCGCGACACGATAGGTGCCAGTCGCGACACTGAAGAACAAGATGACGCCCACCAGCAACAACCCGACGAGCTTCGCGCCCGGATGGCGCGGTCCGAACAGGAGCTCCAGGCCATGGTGCAACGAGGTCCCGGCATGTCGGACGACGCCGCGCTCGTTTTCACGCTTGAGCTTCAGGATCGGACCGAGCAGCGCGCCAACCGTCTTGCACAGCTCGACGGTTTCGGTGTCGAAGGGCTCGCCTGCGGTGCGTTCCAGAGTCAGCACGCCGGTTGCATGTCCGCCGTCCGCGAGCGGCACCGAGCACACCGCAATATCCCTGTACTCGCGCGCGAGATCGGCATGCGCGAGGGCCGCGCTCTCGACGTCGTCACGCGGAGGGAACACGAGCGCGACGTCGAGGTCGAGCACCTCGTCCATGGCATTGCCGATGCGCCGGCCAAGGTCCATTTTGGGGTCGAAGGTCGCGGTATGCGAGATCGCCTTGACTTCGACGCTGCCTGAACGCTCGAGTCCCACGCTCACCCGATCGCACGCCAGGCGTCCCGCAAGTTCGTTGGCGACAGCCAGCGCCGCCGCCGAGAAGTAGCGCTCCTGCATGGCGGTCGCCACAATGTCCATGGCGAGCCCCATACGCGCAAGCCGCGCGTCGCGCTCCTCCAGTGCGCCCTTGCGGAACTGGTCAATCAGCCAGGCGCTGGCCCAATGCAACAACCGCAGGGCCCGTTGCAACGTCGCTTCGGGGCCAGGCCCGATATCGAGCACGACGACCCCATGCAGGGTGCCGGACACTTCAATCGGATAGCCGATGAACGCGTGGTGTTCGCGCGACGCGCCAATCCCCTCCGAGGGCAGCACGATTCCGCGTCGCTCGGTCAGAGCCCGTTCGGCGGCCGGACTGAGATATTGCATGTCCAGACCGGGATGGGGCCACACCGCCGCGGGCACGTAGCTGCCATCCTTGTCGGGCCCCAGCAGCAGAAGCCCGCCGCCCACCCGCTCGACCTGCAGACAAAGAATTGCGAGCCAGCTTGCGCAAAACTCGGCACTGTCCTTGGCGGCCGAAAATTTGGCCCAGGCTATCGATTCGGCACGCGCTGCGTCCTCGGTGAAGGAATAGATCGGGGACGCGGTGGTCATGGCTACTTATCGCTCTCGGAGCTATGCCCGCGATGCTGCATTAACGGGCAGCATCGCGGCGCGCGCGACGGAGGCGACGCTGAGGCGTCGCATTCACAAGGAGGCACGGCGTGACCCGTTCTCTAGGCGGATGCTCTCGCCCCGTTCAGGTGATCGCCCGCCTCCGCGGCACCGTCAGGACCGCTCGCCGCCGGAGCCGTTCCCTTGACAACCGAGAGGCGCGACGGAAGAGCCTGGAAGTTGCGCATCGACTGAAGGTGAAGATAAAGCAGCTCCAGTTCATCCGTCTTGGCAAGCTCGGCAAGCTTTTCACCGGGCAGAGCCTTCAGCTTCTCCCGATTCACCGCCATGAATCCCGCGAGCGACAGCTTTTCGCCCGAGGCGAGCTCGACCTGGGCCTGCATCGGCTCGAGCAGATCGAGTTCGCGCACCTTGCGGCAGAAGGCCTGGGTGCGGTTGAACTGGGCCTGATATTCCTGCAGGAAAGTCAGGATGTTCTGGACATACTGGGTGGGCTTGCTGTCGTCATCGAACAGCTTTTGTCCCCGACCATCGCGGTTAAATCCCGAATAAGCCTCGTCGATGCAGAGGACGAACCTCTCGCCATCGGAGCTGGTCGAGAACACAAACGGATAGCGACGGAGGAAAGCCGGGACATACTTGCCGTCCCATTTGGAATCCTCCGACAGAAACAGGTTTTCGCTGTCTCGCACGCCGAGAATGACGGCCGGCATGACGTTGTCCTTGGTGCCGGCAAACACGATCGCATATTCGGATGCCGCGGCGGGAAACTCGACCGCCATCAAGGGTACCGAATTGGTCTTGCTGCTGAAGCCATAATTCCTGGCCATCTCGACTGCGCAGCCGCGGTGCCGCGCGGCGGATAACGGAATAACGGTTTCGTAAATCAACAACTGGGCAGTCATTACTAGGCTCCTTCCCTTGCAATTTCGGGCTCAGGCATGGCCCGCACTATTACTCGACAATGGGCGTACGCGGAGACTTGCGTTCGGATTCCACTGGGTCTCGTTCTGGCCCACGTGGTTCAGGAAATCGTCGAGCCACTCCTGCGAACCATTCGAAGGTCCTGAGGCGAGATGCTCGACGGCATCAAGACTATTCTCCCAGTTTATGCTGGTTGTTTCCTTCGCGCTATTGATATTGCGCGAGGAGTGATGCTCCGGCGAAGCGAGATCGTCTTGCGGGGAAGAGAGATCGTCTTGCCCGACTGTAGAACCTTTCGGGGCGCCGCCGGTCAGGCTTGCAGTCAGCGAGACAAACGACTTACCCAGATCTTCGGTTGTACCGATCGGCCTGCCGAACTGGGCATTCTGCGGCGCGCCTGCAGTCGGGCTCAGGAGGATATTCGAGATCAGCGTAATGCCGCTGGGCTCATCCGCCTTGGCGACCGCAGGTAGCGGCGGCGCGATCGTGGTCGTTGCCTGCGCAAACGGGATCAGCGTCATCTGAGGCACGGCCTGAGCGGCAACAGCGCTCCGCAGCACCGCCGCGGAAGCCGGCGCCGAATGCTCGGCAGGTTCCGGCAGCCGCCTTTCGCCCGCGCGCAGGGCCATGCCGGCCACGTCGTCACCGGAGTCTTCCGGGATTCCCATCGCATTGCCCATCTCATGGACCAGCGTCGTGAGGAGGTCCATGTGCCCGGCGGCCGGGCTCGACGGTGCAGCTTCGGATACCTCGCCGGACAGCCTGATCGAGAACTCGCGGTTGTTGCCAGGCGTCGGGTCGACGAACCATCCCCAGCCAGCGGCCTCCGCATCGAGAACGATCGTGGATCCCGTCGTCGCGCCCAACATTTGATCGGGCAGGTCCGCGATCAGCACCGTGACCTGATCGAGAACCGACAGGCGCGGGTCGGTCGGTCCAAGCGCGGCAGTCCAGGCCTGCTTCGCAGCCGCAACGAGGGCCGCCAGCTGGTCGGATGTCACCACCACTGTGTCTGTCGCCGGAGGCGCCGCCAGCGCGGCCACCTGCGGCGTACCGCCACCGGCATAAGCGATATCGTCACCGCGGATCAGCACGTTGTCGAAGGACGCATTGCCGTTGCGGGCGTAGAGCCCGAGGCTACCGTCGTGCACGAGGACATTGTAGTTGAAGCTCAGGACACTCTTGCCGTTGAGCACGACATTGACGTTGTTCGTCACGCCCTCGGACAGGGCGACGAGCAGATTGTAATCGGTCCCGGCCGTGATGGTCGTGCTTGCGACGGCGTCGACATACCAATTGCCGTTGCTGCGATGTCCCAGGACGACCTGGTTGGTTCCGGCGATGATGCCGGCATAAAGGAAGTCGTTGGTCGATGTGGTTGCGAAGGTAAGCCCTGCCGACACGCCGGTCTTGTTCGCATTCACCGTCGCCGAATACTCGACGTAAGACAGCGGGGCCACCGCCAGTTGCCTTGTTGACAAGGCGGCATCGTTCGCCGGCGGAACCGCAAAGTAACGACCGCTCGTCCCGCTCGTGGTGGTCCATGTCCCGGTCTGGGCCGCGAAGTTGTTTGCGACGCCGTCCGAGAGGTCCTCCAGGACCGCGTAAGTGGGCGCGAACGGAAGCCGCTGCACTGCATAGGTGGTGAAATTGGTCGCGGAATTGTTGGTCCCGAGACCCAGCATGCCGGCGTTGAGCGGCCCGGCAAAGGTGTACGACAGCGAATTGCCGTTGAAGGTCACCGTTGCCGTCGCGAAGTTTGCCGTCAACATGAACGCGGTTTGCTTGTTGGCTCCGAGTCCCTTGACTGTCAGCGTTGCGAGATCCGTCCATCCAGAGGCAGAGCGCTGCCCGATCTCGATCGTGTTGTGGGTTACGTCGATGCCGGCGTACTTGAAATTGTCCGGCGCCTGGTAATCGAAGATCACATAGCTGTTCTGGTTCGCTCCGCCACTGCCGACCTTCAAGGTGACCGGCACTTCATAATAGGTCGGCAGCCAGGTATCGAGGTCGAACAGGCTGACGTTATCGCCGCTGACCGAACTCAGGCTGTTCGAGTACGAGGCACTGACAACGCTCCACGATCCGGCAGCGGCGAACATGCCTGTCGGACCGCCATTGCCCGTGAAACTCGCGCTACGCAGCACGTCGCGCTGCGTGCCTGGGGTGTTACCAGCCTGCGGATCAGTCGGCGCACCGGTCTGGGCGTGCCAGGCGGTATCCTGCTGCAGCACCAGACCGAGCTCGCCCGCGGGTTCACCGTTACGACCCGGATTGGGGTCATTGACCTTGGTCGGCACAGGCGGCAGCGCGCCGTTGTTGAGATCGGAATAGCGCGTGGCGTCGACGCCGTCGCTCAGAGACTCCGCATACAGGAAGTGATGCAGGAACGGCTGCATCGTGCGGCTGACCGTCGCCATGCCGAATTCGGAGAACGGCACGAGATAGCTGTTGTACTCGCCGACCCAGTCGATGAGCCGGTCGCCGCCCGTATTGGCGATCAGAACGTCCTTCCCTGCTCCTCCGTAAGCGCGATCTTCGTAAGTCGGCGCGGTCTCCGGAACATTGTTCAGGCCGCCCGCCGTCGTCAGGTCGTCGTCGGCGTTGAGGAGGTCGTTGCCCCAGCCACCATAGGTGTGGTCGCGGCCAGTGCCACCGACGATCCAGTCGTTGCCGTTATCGCCGAAGATATCGTCGTTCCCGTCGTCATGGACGGCTGGGTACGTGACGGACTGGTTCTGGTTGCCCGGCGTGGTGCCGCCCGGCCTCAGCACGCCCTCGGTCTGATCGAAGTTCAGGAACCACTCGAGGCCGGACCCCGTGCTGCTGGCAGTTCCATCCGCATTGAGGAGAATCTTCCGCATCGGATTGTTCTCGTCATACAGCGCGAACTCGCCCGTACGATTCGCGATGTGCGGATGGGTGAACTTGCCGTCCGGATCCGTCGGATTGAAGCGCAACGCGTCGCCCGGATTGAACGGATGGTAGTAGTCGGTCTCTGCGATGCCCGTGAGATCGAGGGTCTTCGCGTTCTCCACCTGGGTATAGGAGAGCTTCAGCGACTCGGCGCCCGAAATCGCATCGTCGCCGGAACCACCGTGGATCCAGTCGCTGCCGAGGCCGCCAAAGATGATGTCGTCGTTGTGCGACTTCGTCTTGCCGTCGCTGGCGGCGCCGTTGTTCTTCGTGCTGACGACCGCGAAATCGTCCTTGGTTCCGTTGAAGGTCGGATCCGAGCTGAACGGCGTCACGTCGACGGTCTTCTTCAGCGCGCCGCTCACATTGATCGTGTCGGTCTGCATGCTGCCGGGCGTGAAGATGTACTCGTTCAGCGCGTTGCCGTTGCTGTACTTCGGATCGGGGTCGTTCGCGAGCAGCGGTGCGACGCCGTTGAGCGGCTCGCCGGCGCTCACCTTGTACTTGGCGCTGGCCGGGTCGGCGCTCAGGCTGTTGCGGCTGGTGTAGATCCGGCCGTCATCGCCGATGATGCCGTCATCGCCGGTGCCGCCGGAAATCCAGTCGTTGCCGTAGCCGCCGATGATGTCGTCGTTCTGGCCCTCACCGTACAGCGAATCATTGCCGAGCTGGCCGTAGATGAAGTCGTCGCCGGACTCACCATGAATCTCGTCGGCGGCGCCGATGTCATTCGGCGCGATTGCCGGGTTGGTGGGATCGGCCCCGTTGAAGTCCGGCCCGCCCGGGGAGTAGTCGAGCAGCCGCACGGCACGCACAACGATCTTGACGGCTTCGTCGTAAGCCGTCCCTTCCGCGGTGCTGGTGTCGTAGTTGAAGCGCAGGAAGCCGTTGAAGCTCTGCACCTGGGTCGCAATCGGGGTATTGGTGAGATCGGCGTTCACCGTGAAGCTGGCGACGGTCCTCAGCCCGACCGGATCCGCGACGTTTCCCTTGACGCCGACCAGCCGGATGATGTCGCCGTTGTCGCCGACGATCGCATCCGAATCATTCGCGTGACCATTTGCGGTCGTCGTGATGTTGCCGCTCGCATCGATCGTCGCATCGCCGATGGCGTTGCGCGCGACCGCTACGCCGGAGCCGCCGAAGATCAGGTCGGAGCCATCCGGGCGCAGGCTCTGGGAAATAACGAATGTCGGATCCTTCAGGCTGAACATATCGGAGTTGCCGCCGATCAGGTCATCCTGATTCTGGTTGCCGAGCAGCAGGTCGCTTCCGGCGTTACCTTCGATGTAGTCCTGGCCATCGGCCGCACCGTCGAATGACGGGCGCAGCAGCAGGCTGTTGTCCGCGCCGCGGAACGGATTGCCGGCGATATTGGTCGCGGTCTGATAGACCCCGACGCGTCCGCCGAGCTTGTCGCTCGCGCTGACGATCATGGCGCCGAGGCCATTGTCGATCAGGATATGCGACACGTAGTCGATCGATCCGTCGCCCTGGACCGTGTCATTGCCGGCCTGACCGAAGATCATGTCGTCCTGCGGCCCGCCCGCAATGTAGTCATCGCCAAAGGACTTCTCGACCGTCGCCGACTTGGTCAGGTCAGGCAGCGTATCGTACATGGTGACGAGGTAATCGCCCCACGCGCCGTGTCCGCGCGGATCGGCCTGCGGAATGCCGTTGGCGTAGTCCAGCCCGGCCCCAAGCGTGTCCGTGCTCAAGGCGGTGCTGTAGATCTTGGTGCCGCTCAGCGTCTCGAAGCGGAGATTCGAGTAGTTGCCAAAGTGACCGGTACGGTCGAGCGTGACGTTATCGCCGAAGATCAGGTCGCGATCGGTGCCGCCATCGAGCGCGTCGCTGCCCGGACCGCCGATCAGAACGTCGTCGCCGCCGTTGCCGTAAACGATGTCGTTCTTGCCGTTCTGCCGCGACGCACTCGTGATCGCGATATCACGCAGCGTCGTCTCGATGCGCTGCGGCTTCAGGTCCACCGGCTTGGTGGTATCGCGTGCCCCGGAGACATCCTGACGAACGTCGCCAAGGTCGGCAAAGATGATGTCGTTGTAGTCGCCGAACGCGTTGGTCGCGGTCGAGCCCTGCGCATCGCCATAGATCAGGTCGTTGCCGGCCAGGATCGGATCGACATTGACGGCACCGGAGGAACCGGCCGCGTTGGCGACCGTCAGCACGCGCCGGATCACGTCGACGTTGATGCCGGAGTCGCCATAGATCTGGTCGCCGCCGCGTCCGCCGATGATCAGGTCGTTGCCGGAGCCGCCGGCGAGGAAGTCGCCCGCCGCGCTGCCGATGATCGTGTCGTCGCCGCGGCCGCCATAGGCCGTGATGCCCACGGTCGGCAGAAGGCCGTCCACGATGCCGTTCGCTGCGGTGAACAAGCCGTGCGCATCGATGACGTCGTTGCCGTCGAACTGGTACTGGGCGGCCAGCGGGAAGACGAAGAAGTCCGCATTCTGGCCGAGACGATTGCGTTCGACGATCGTGTTAGTCTGCGGGAGGCCGCCGTTGAGCAAGGCCAGCGCGCCGGGCCGCAGGTTTGCAAGATAGAGCGTGTCGCGGCTCACCGGACCGCCACTGATGACGACGGGCTGAGAACCGCCCGGCGTCACGACCTTGTCCACGGTCAGCGTGGTCGCTGTAACGTTCAGCACCTTGTAGACCTGGTCGTTGGTCTCGATCGTTGCCCCGTAGACCGCGATCGAGATCGCCTTGTCCGGGCTCGCCGGCGTCGTGAATCCATCCGCAAGCCAGCTTCCGCTCGAGCGCGTGATGAAGTTCTGTCCGCCCGAGCTGGAGAACGATACCTGGTACTGCGTTCCGATCTCGGCGATCGTGCCGACATCGATGCTGATGCGCGCGGTCTCGAACGTGCTCGGCGCGGTCGGAGTCAGCTGCTGGACCGCAGCAAGGGTGAGCTGGGTCGCGGTCACGCCGGTGATGACGTAGTTCGGGCCCCCACCGCCGTCATTGTAGGTGGTGCCGGAGATCGAGATGCTTTGCCCGATCGCAAACTTGTCGGCAATCCAGCTGCCGCCGGCGTCGCTGCGGGTGATCGTGTCGCCGCCGCCGTTGCGGGCAAAGACCAGCGACGTGTAGGTCTTGCCGATTGCGATCAGGCCTTCGGGCACGAAGCCCGGATCGTACTGACCGGACGCGAGCTTGATCGACGCGGTGTTCCACTCCTTGACCGCCTGCGTGGTCGAGCCGGCCGCGTAGCCGGGCAGCAGGTTGTTGAGCACGAGGACATCGGTCGCTGTCGGGTTCGCCAGCGGGTCGGACGACTTGAAGCCGTAAACGGTGCCGACCGAAACGCCATTGACCGTGACCAGGCCGTTGACCTTGAAGCCCGCCGTGACCCACGAGCTGCCATCCGCTCTCGTCAGATTGCCGAACGTATCGTCGCTGACCGACACCGTATTGAAGCCGGTGTAGGGCGCGCTGATCTGGACCGTGCCGGCCGGCGCCGTGAGGTTGTCGAATCCAACCAACGGGATCGACGGGCTGGACAATGTGAAGGTCACGTTGTCCATGTGCGGCTGCGGCTTGTTGGCAAACTTGCCGAGCGACTGCTGCGTCGCGACGCCATTGTACCAGACGCCGTCCTGCGAGGTGTCGCCGTAGACGACGAGCGGCGCGTCGACGTTGATCGTCATCGGCACAGCCGTTTGACGCGGCAGAACCGCCTGATTCGGCAGCGCCGTGCCGTTCACGAGCAAGGTCTTGTAGTGGCCGGTGGTGCCGACTTGATCCGCGAAGCCGGTGACGATGAAGTTGCCATAAAGCGAGATCTTGGCCGGTTCGCTCGCGCCGAAGTCCAAGGTCGGCACCACGGTGTTGGCCGCGGTCAGCGTCAGCGTCGTCGCCGTGACATTGGCAATCGTGAAGCTGCCGTTGTTGGTCAGGAAGTCGCCGCTGTTGCTCGGGTCGGTGTTCTTGCTGGTGGTGTCGGTGATGACGATTGTCTGACCGATCACAAACCCGTCGCTCACCCAGTTGCCGCTGCTGCGGGTGATCGTATCGCCCGAGTTGCTGCGCGCGAAAACGACCTGCGGGAAGTTGAACGTAGCGCTGATGGTCACCTGCTGGCCGACCGCAAAGGCGCTGTCGCCGCTGCTGGTGCCGTCCCACGTGTGGCCGTCATTGCGGGTCAGGCGATCCGTCGTACCGGCGGGATCACCTCCGACACCTCCGACGGGTCCGACAGGCGCCGTCACGTCGAAATTGCCGGTTACCACCTCGCTGGTTCCGTTGACGTTGATGGTGTCGCCGCCGATGCGAACGATCGCAACCTTCTGCACCGCGGGCAGTGTCGTGAGATCGGCGCCCTGCAGCGTCAGCGTCGTCGCGGTCGGGTCGCCGGAAACCAGCCAGTAACCTGACTGGCCGCCAATCGCTACGGCCTGTCCGGGCGCAAAGCCGTCGCTGATCCAGTTGCCGCCGTCGCTGCGGGCGATCGTGGTCTTGGTGAGCGCAAACGGCGTTGCCGCGCTGGACGAAACCAGGTTGCGGCTGCTCACCGCCACCACGCCCGTCGTGGGCGACACCGCGGCAAGTGCCGCACCATCCAGGATGAGCACGCTACCGAAGCCCGATGTCGGCGTCGTGTTGTCGAAGCCGAGCACCGTGCGTGTGCCGAGGAGTCCGCCGATCGAGAACGCCACCTGCTGTCCGACCGCGAAGCCGAGGCTCGCCCAGGTGAAACCGTCGTCGCGCGTGATGCGATTGAAGCCCGCAGCACCCGATACCTCGAGGGTCCCGGTCGCCTGATTGCCGAGCGTCTGGCCGCTGACGACGGCAAGCTGATCGATGACCGAAATGGTGCCGATCTGGTTCTTGCCGAGCGGGTTCGTGGCACCGTCCAGAAGAGCTGGTGCGCCGACGGCAGGCAACAGCGTCAGGGCGCTACCGGGCTTGTGCGAGGCGTCCGGCTCCGCCGCCGGCGGATTGCCGATGGCGATGATGGTGTACGAGCCGACGATCCCACCAACATTGAGCAGCACCTGCTGGCCGACTGCAAAGCCGTCGCGTGCCCACTCCAGACCATCCGATCGCACCACTTGATACGTGCCCGCCTGCGTACCCGCATAGGTGCTCAACGAGCCGCCGTTATTGGCGATCAGCTGCAGCGGTGCATTGCCGCCGCCGTGGATCGTGGTGAGCCCGCCATGCTCGGAGACCAGGCCGATCGTGCCGTCGGCATTGTGGTCCGGACCCGGAATGAGCGTGCCGTTGATGTCGAGCTTGTCGTTGCCCTGGCCGAGGAAGAGATTCACGACCTCGAGCGTCGAATGGCTGGCGTCAGTCACAAACAGATGTTTGGTCGGATCACCGGGGAAGCCCGGATCCTGCGTCAGCACGATCGAGCCGTAGCTGATGCCGCCGACATACACGCCGCTCTCGCCGAACGGATGTGCTCCGCCGAGCATCGCCGTGAAGTCGAGTCCCGCCAAGTTCATGTTGAGGCCGGTGAGCGACGTCGACGACAGCTTGCCGGTGGCAGCTCCCTGGGTGCCGTCGCTGTAGACGTTGAGCACGTCGATCGACTGCGTCTCCGGCGGCTGTGGCGGAATGTTGAAGAACGGGCCATTGGCCTCGCCGGGCAGCAACACGGCCTGCACCAGCGAGCGGTCCGCGCTGGTCGTGCCGCCCTCGACCGCGAGCGGGCCTCTGATGCCGCTCAAAGTGTGGGCCGATTTCGGGAAGGCTCGCAGGTTCTCGTGGCCGGGCTGGATGTCGAAATACGGATCCGCCTGCACCTTGATCGTCGCCTGGGTGTACCAGGCATAGGTCCCGCCGGTCGGGTCGAATTCGACCCTTGCGGCCATCTGGACCATATTGACGTTGATCGGCGTGCTCGGCAGCAACCCGCTGGGCGGGCGGCCGCTATACTTGACGGGTCCGACAATCGTGCCATTCAGGCCGTCGGTTTCCGGATGGTCGGTGAGCACCATCTTGTCGAGCTTGCCGGCATCGGTTCCGGTGATCAGGTCGATCTTCACCAGCACCGGCGTGCCGCCGCCGACAGGCGTGATCTGCACCAGTTGGCCCTCGAAGAAGCCGCTGTCCAGCCAGCTCGAGCCGTCGGTGCGAACCAGCGTATCGAGCATCTTGCTGATGGCGGCGCCCTTGAGGTCACCGGCCATCCCGCTCAGCCCGGTCGTAGCCGTCAACGTCAGTTGCGTGTCGGTCACGCCCCCTGCGGCGATGGTGAAATCGCCCACGCTCGTGCCATCATTGCGTTGCAGGCGGATGATCTCGCCCGCCGCGAAGTTGTCGTTTATGAAGCTTCCGATGCCGGAGCGCGTGATCACCGCCCCGTTCACCGTGACGTTGCCGGTGAACATCAGGAACGCCTGGTCCGCCGCGGTGTACTTGACGTTGCCGTTGTCGTAGACGCCGTTCGACTTGACGGTCGTGATGGTGATGGTCTGGCTGGCCGTGGAGTTGAACGTCCCCGCCACGCTCGGCAAGGTCGCGCCGCCGGCGTTGGTCAGCTTGATGAATTGATCGCCCACCGATCCCTTGGCGGCGTCAATCTTGTAAGTGCCGTCCACGCCGCCCGGGCCGGTGCCGGTAATCGTGATCGTCTGTCCCGGCAGGAAGCCGTCGGCGATGAAGCTGCCAAGCTGGGACCCGGAAGCGCGGGTGATCATCCAGGCGCTCGTCGCTGGATCCTGGCCAACCGAGATGTTGCCCTTGCTGAACAGAGTCAGCGTCTGGGTAAAGCCGGTCTGCTGCAGGGTGATTTGGCCGCCATTCGTGAGAATGTCGGTCTGTCCGTCGGTGATCACGTCGACGTTGACCGTGGTCTGCGGCACCTTGGTCAGGCGCATCGTGTAAGTGTCGGGGTCACCTGGGCCTTGCGTGGCCGTGCCGGCGCTCACCAATGTGCTGCCGCCGCTCTCGAGCGTGAAGACGCCCGCCGCGCCGTCATCAAAGACCTGCGCGTCGATGGTCTGGGTGATGCCCGAACCGTTGATGCGGAACTTCACGGGCAGCAATGCAGTGGGATTCTCGACGGCCGGAATCACCGTCAAACGCGTGGTCAGCGTCAGGATGGTGCCGGTCACGTCCACGCTCTTGATGACGAACAAGGCGTTGTTGGTCAGGCCGCCGGCGATCGTCTGCGTGCCTGAGATGATGATGTTCTGGCCAGCCTTGTACCCGTCCGCGATCCAGCTGCCGGACGATCGCGTAATGGTATCGCCGGTCGCGTTCTGCGCGAAGGTCAGCGTGACGCCCGAATAGTTGATGCCCGTAGCGGCATTCTTGTAGGCGGTATCGGTCGTTAGCTGCCCGGCAATCGTGTCGACCACGGACGCCGTGATCGTCGTGTCGTGCGCATCCTCGGTCGAAAGGCGCTGCACGGCATGCGTCGTCACGATGACCGGCGTGGTGTCGCCAGGTCCAAAGGTGATGTAGTACACGCCGTCCTGGTCGGGCAGCGCCGGCTGGACAACATGGAAGCGGGCATCGGTCGAACTCAGCGAAACCCGGAGATCCTTCGGCACGCTCGGATCGAGATACTGCGGATTGATCGCCACCTGGACGGTGCCGGTCGGCGCGGTTGCGAGCTCAACCGCGAAATAGTCGTCCACCGCAGTCACCGGAGGCGGATCAGCAGGCGTGTTCAAGGGGCTTGCGCCCTCGAGCACCTTGGTCACGCCGTCGACCGGCCGGCCATAGCCCGGATATTTCACGAAGTCCGGCACCGTCACCGTGGCGTCGAGCTGGGTCACCTTGACCGCAGGCTGGTCGTTGTCGTGGACCGTCACCTCGACGTTGCGCACAATCGCGTGGTCGAAGGTCGGATCGGTGCTCAGCACCGTGTGGCTGATCGCAACCGTGCGGTCGCCTTCGGCGAGCTGGTCGTCGACCGCCAAGACGTGAACATACTGTTCCGTGTCCCAATTGCTGCTGTCGAACACGAGCACGATGGCACGCGCCGGCACGTGGATGAGCGTGCCGTTGAGCACGATGTCGCGCGCATAGGCTTCCGGCGTCAGCAGGCCGGCCTTGTCCTTATCGCCCATGGCAAGGGGATTGCCTGAAGCCAGCAGGATGCTGTCGCCAAGTCCGAGCGTGTCGGTGATGTCGCCAGACGCCGGAACGAGGGCGCCGCCCGTGACATGCTCCTCTTCCGGGTTCATTGCTGCCGAGATCGTGACGTAGACGGATGTTCCGACTACGGGGATGTGCCCGAGTCGAATGCCGTAGACATCGTCGGCGGGATTGGCACCGGGATTGGCATTGATCTTCTTGCCTTCCGTCACATCGGTGATACCCGGGCTCAAATCGTCCGGAACGTTCTCATCGATGATCACCTGCCCCTGGTCGGGACGTGAAACGCTGAGCGAGATACCATCGGGAACGACCGGCTTGTATGCCCCGTCGTCGGTCGAGATGCGCTGATTGATGGTCGAGCTCGTGCCGTTGATATCGCGCGACACCACGTCACCGGCCACGTCGCCCGCGACATTGATGGCATCGTTGCCAAGTCCGCCGATCACGCGCACGGCCATGCCTGGCGGCGTGCTCAACACATCGATCGTATCGTCGCCTTCGAGCGCATCGACCTCGAGCACCTCGATGTTCTTGTAGGTCACGGTCAGACCGGCGCCGAAGATACCCTTGTCGGTGACGACGATATGGTCGGCGAACTCAGTACCGAGGATCACCAGCTTGTCGAAGCCGGAGCCGCCATCGACCGAAACCGGCGCGTTGATGTTGTATTCGACCTGGTTGTTGCCGGCACCGGTGCGGATCGCCGTCTCGGCCGCCGTGGAGAAGCCCTTGGTCAGCTTCGGCATCGCAATCTGCTGCACCGGATCGAGCCAGACGATGTCGCCGCTCACGGGATCGGTCTGGGCAAGCGCGAATGCGCGAACCGTGAACAGGTCGTTGCCGTCGTCGCCTTCGAGACGCAGCACCGCCTGGTTGCTGTAGACCGAGAACGTGTCGTCACCGCTGCCGCCCTCGGCCACCAGCGGAGAGGTCGCACCGGCGGACAGCCAGCCGCGTGTCGTCGCCACCGTGCCATAGACGCTCTGCGGGGTGAGCGAGTTAGCAAGCTGCGGGAACAGGTCCGCGGCAGTGACGATGGATCCACCCAACGTGTTGCCGAGCGGCCCAGGTTGGTGTGTGCTGCCGTCGCGCTGATAACCGTAGATCTGTCCGATCTGGAACGTGTCGTTGGCAGCACCGCCGTCCAGGGTGGTGCTGGTGGCTTCGTCGTCGACCGCGAAGTAATCGTTGCCGCCCTGCCCGAACACCATCAACCGGCCATTGATCGAGCTGTCGTAGTTGATGCGCTGGACCGACTGCGTGCGTACGGTTCCGTCGCCCGGCACGTCGGAGGTCTGCGCCTGCGTGAGGGCCGAACCAGACTTGGTCGGATCGAAATCGAGCACGGCAACGAAGGCCGACTCGTTTGCGTAAAGCTCGGGACGGGCTCCGGATTCGCGCGGAATATCGGTCGTGCGGCGGAGCAGGAAGATATCGTCGAACGCCTTGCCTTCGCCGATGAAGTTCGGATCGATATTGTCCTTGCCGTAGACCGAGAGATTGTTGACGCCGTCCGTCGGCCCGCCGGTGTCGAGCACGTTGATGACGTAATTGCGATTGTCTGTGTCGCCCGGCACTCCCTGCGTACCCGTCGTATTGATGACGTAGGTATCGGTGCCGGCCTGGCCGTCGAGGGTCAGCGTGTCGCTCGACGCCGTCGCGGCGACGGTCTGGCCGTACACCATCGACTGCAGCTGGTTGACCACGAAGAAGTCTTCGCTGTCGCCCGTCGGCGCAAACGGATTGAGCCTGGTATTCTTGATCTTGACGTTGACGTTCGAGGCCGCCGTGACCACCCGAGCGGAGCTCAGTGTCAGCACCGTAGCCGCAGCTGAAATGCCCGTAACGGTATAGACGCGATTGTTGGCGATAGGATCGCCGGGATCGCTGGATTCGACCGTGATGACGTCGCCGATCGCGAACCCGGCGAAGGTGCCGCCGTCCGTGCGCGTGATGGTGTCGCCATTGGGATTAGGCGCAAACGTCACCTGCGCATCAATGCCGGCCGTGGTTGGGGTCGGCGTGTTGCTGCCGTAGGCGCGCGTGGTGCCGCCGGAATAGAACGACATGAGGCGAACCGGCCCGAGCCCGCCGGTCGGAATCGTCTGGTCTTGTCCGCCCGGAATCGGCGACGACGAGGTGCCGCTCAGGCCGCCGAGCCACGTCTCGTCAAAGAAGATCTGGTCGGTGTCGGCGTTGCCGAAGATGCGAGTGAGATATCCGCTCGCGGTCGGGCCGTGCGCGATGACGCCATGCAGGTGCATCACGGTGCCGAAATCAGGCGTGTCGTCCGGCGTGTCGGCATCGAATTGCGCGACGCCACTGGAAAGCTCGCCGGTCCGGCGGAAATCGCCGTAGATGTCGACGTTCTTGCCGGCGAGAATCTGCGAGTTCTCCTCCGTCGTCACGTTGTCGGCGACGCGCAGCAGGATCGAGCCGTTTGGCGTGTTGACGAGACCGTGCACCATGGTCTCCGGCGCGTTCTCGAGGAACAGCACGCTTCCGGAATCCAAGAGATGCAGATCCTCGCCCTGCACGGCGCTCTCGCGCACCGTGAAGCGGATGTTGCCGTTGATGTCTCCGTCGCCGCCGGCAATTCCCAGGGCCTGCAACAGCACGACTTCGGCATCGCGGGCGTAGAACGTACCTACGGCGGTCGTCGGCAGCGCTTCGCTCAGATCGATGCTGCCGGTCGCCCGTGCCCCGATCGTGCCATAGCCGTAGGCCTGCGAATCGATTTCGAGATCATTGCCGCCGCTCGAATCGCCGATATTGCCGCCCTCGGCGAACAGGTTGATCGTATTGCCGATGACGTTGGCCGTATCGGCGCCGACGCCGCCATTGCGGGCATCGACGATGGAGCCCGGATCGGTCGCGAGCGTGACGTCGCCCTTGGTTTGCACCAGACCGACCTCGAGGTCGTCGATCTCGCGACCAGAGCCATCGAGGGGCCCCTTCCCGCCCAGCAAGCTCTGCGACTCGAGGCCGCGCACCACTTCGGTAATGAAGATGCCTTGCGTGTTGGCCTTGCTGGCCACCGCGATGTCGTTGGCGGTCAGTACACCGAGGCTCGATCCCGATCCATAGAGTTCGTCAACATTGATCTCGAGGAAATTATCGGTGGATCCGATACCGCCGGTGCCGGACTTGTCGCTCGCCGTGCCGGTAATGCCGCTGTCGCCCGCCGTCATCGTGATATTGACGGCGGTGACGTCGGCTTCCGAACCGATGCCATCGTTCAACGCATCGATGATCATCCTGGGCGAATGCAGCGTCACGTCGTTCGCGGTCGACATGATGCGGCCGACGCGCAGATCGTCGGTCTTTTCGGCCAGATCGATCCAGCCGTTGGTCAGAACGTCGACATGGTGGGTGTCGGACGGACCGGGCGTGCCAGGTGCGCCATTGAGGTCGATCTCGGTGATCGCACTGATATCGATGATCTCGGGGCTCACGGCAACGGGCTTGGCCGCTGCAACAATGATGTTGTGCTTCGAGGTGATGCCGGCCCGTGTGCGGCTGCCAGTCTCGTCGAGTGCCTTGATCAGATATGTGCTGTCGATGTGCGATGGATTCGAGCCGAAAACGCCGACATCCTGGTTCTTCCGCGGGCCGGCATCTGGTTCGTAGAAATTGTAGTCCGGATCAACCGAGGGCGCGCCGATCACGTTGATTCCGCCGACCTGGCCGACGCTCGTCTCCTGTACGCTGCCACGCAGCAACAGATTCGCGTCGCCGTCGGTCTTTACCGCGTCGATCACGACGGAATACGCACCGGTTTCCCGTTCGCGGCCCCGCACGTCGAGATAGGCGAATCCCTGCGCCCCGGTTCCAGTCGCAATGACGGTGAAGCGTTGCGCCGGCGTGAGCGAGTGCTGGTCGGTCGCCGATGTGCCGCTGAGATCGATCGTGATCGGCGTCGTCGGACTGTTGACGTGCGCCAACTGTATATGCAACGCGTCGACGGCGATCACGTAATAGTAGTCGTTGTCCGTCAGGTTGCCGAGGGTCGTCCCCGAAATCTTGTGATACTGGACCAACTCTCCATTGAAGAACTGATTGCGTCCAAGATAGATCGAACCATCGGTTCCGCTCACCCGTGCCGCGATGAACTGAGTCGGCGCCGGCACACTTCCGGTGTCGACGACGTCGACATTGACCCGGTGGTTGGTGTTCGGCGTCTGCCCGAAGGCATCACCGGGGTTCTGCCCGATGCTGCCGGCATAGGCCTCGAGATCCAGGATATTGGTGCGGATCAGCGAGCTCGGATCGGCCGGCAACAGGCCTGGCGCATCCGGGTCTGCAGCGCGGCTCGCACTCGACAGGATGTCACCGGCCTTGTTGACCACGCGCGTCGTGCCGATCGGGTTCTCGATCAGGCCATTGAGCGTGATGGACGGCCGCGAAGCGCTGGTGCTCTCGATATCGACCAGCGTCGGAGCGACCGTACGTTTGATCGCAAACGTCAAGCCGCGCGAACCGGTATTGCTGATATCGACCTTCGGCTCAACCGTGCTGTTGATCACGTTGATGAGGTTCACTTCGAGCGGCTTGCTCGAATCGTTCTTGATCAGAACGTGGTCAAATGTGTCGCGGAACTCCCACGTTCCACCGACGCCATTGATATGGCTGGTGGCAGCGAAGAAGACGTCTCCCGGATCCTGGTTGCGGATGTCATTGACGACGATGGTGCCGCTCTTGATCTGACCGGACGTCTTGGTCGCGGATTCCCCCGGAGTGGCGCTGTCGTCCACAGTCACGTTCACTGCCCGGAAGATGTTGCCGCTGCCATCGATTTCCAGATCCGGCGACCGCCCGGCCAGGATCGTGACATCCGAGCTGAAGTCGATCTGCGGCGTGATGGTCGTCGAGCCGGCCTCGCCCGCACTGCCGACCGCAAGCGAGCGGCGGCTGACGTCGTGCGGCCTCGTCACGTCGATCGTCCCGTTGGTCGTATTGACGTCGAAGGCGAGATGCTTCGCGAACTGCGCATCGCCGTTGTTGTCGTGCAGCAAGCCCGCATCGTCCGGATCGCCCGAGGCAGCGCGTGGCCCGGCGGTGACCTTGGCGCGCGGCGAGCCGTTGCCGCTGCCGTTAATGTTCGAATTCAACGTCGTATTGTTGGTCGACGTCGAATCGACGAATCCGAACAGACCGGTCGCGCGACCGAACGAGTTCGATTCGATATGAACGTCGTGTTTCGACAGATCCAGATTGCCGTAGCGCGTGACGAAATCAACGCCTTCAAAGCCGGTTACAGTCGCGCTGTCGTCAAGCAGCACCTTGAGCGGCGAGACCACCGTGACGGTGGATTCGCCGGTGCCTGCCGCCACGAGGCCCGTACCGTAGCCCTCGGCATGGGCAATGACGGTCATCTCGGGCACGAGTGCTGCGAGGATGACCGTACGCCCTTCGATTGCCGCCGCCGGCTTGATCTCGACCTGGGTCAGGCTCGAGCCACCGGTGCTGGTCGCCGTCGCGTTGCCGTCGCCACCAAACCCGAGGCCGCTGGCATGCGCATTGGTGTTCTGGAACACCTTCCGGTTTGCAGTCACCTTGACGTTGTTGCCGGCGAGAATGTCGGAATCGTCGAAGACCGTTGCGGTCGTCGTATCCGTAATGTCGGAGTGCGCGTTGGCTATGGCCACGCCGACCGCTCCGCCCGTGATCGAATGGGCCGAGACGTCGGCATGATCCTCGGTGGAGGCCGCCAGCGTGAAGTTTTGTCCGGCGATGATACGGGTGTTGGCTCCGATATAGGCGATCGATTCGTGCTTCGCGTCGTCCTGATTCACGGTAGCGGTCGGATCGCCGACGCCGACGAACCCACCCGTCTCGTTCTTCGAACTCGCCGTCGCGCTCGTTATCGCGTTGCTGGTAACGGAGACGTCCGTCCCAGCTGTCACCAGGCCCGCCGTCAGGTAGGCAGTGACATCCGGATTGTCGTCGACCTTGCCGTCGTTGATGTTGACGCCGACGAAGCCGCCACCCGAGCCGTTGGCAACGGCCGACGAGACGCCGTCGCCCGTCGGCGGCGACAACAGGCTGAGCGACGTTCCGCCCGGGCCCAGCAATTGCGCGTTCAGCGCGAAAGCTCCCGAGAGATCGATCCGCAACTCCTGCTGACCCGTGCCCTTTGAGGTGAGGTCGATGGATTCCGGACCAATATGATGGATGCCGCCAGGCGTGCCGCCGCCAAGGATCCCAAGCGTCAGCAGCACATGGTTCGAATCCGCGAGGCTGAAGTGGTCGGGATCGTTCGTCGGATTGACGACATAGAGTTGCTGGCCGTCGAGGTTCACGCCGTTACCCGTCATCGGGAAATCGGAGAGCTTCGTCAGCTGCTGGATCGTGCTGTCACCGACGGTCTTGGTGAAGCCGCCGTTGGTCACCTGGTTCACTGCGGTGAGCGTCAGGACATTGCCGCTGACCCCGCCGAGCGCGATCGTGTACGAACCGTTGTTGGCTCCGGTTCCGCTGATCGTGATCTGCTGCTTCTCGGCAAAGCCGTGGTCGGCCCAATTGAAGCCGGCCGCCGCCGTGATCGTGTCGCCGCCGGCATTCTTGGCAAAGGTGAGCGGGAGCGACAAATTGCCTTCAAGCGCGATCGCAGTCGTGCTCTGCACAAGCGCATTGACGGCGTTCAGATTGTCGGTCGCGAAATCGTCGATCGTGACGGTCAACGTGCCGCCGCTCACGCTCTGGAGCGTGTAGCTCCCGCTGTTGGCGCCGGCACCACTGATGCTGATCGATTGATTGTTCTGGAATCCGAATTCAGACCAGTCATGGCCGTCGGACCGCGTGATCGTGCCTTTCCCCGCACCGTTGTTGTGGAACGTGATGGTGACGGTGTCGATCGCGCCGAGTTGCACCGTATCGGTGCCCGTCGATCCGGCGTTGATGATCTGGTAGATCTGTCCGTCCTGCAGACCTCCGATGACCTTCGCTGCTCCGGACTTCGGCCCGGGCGGAACGCTGCTGGTCGCAGTGTACTTCACCAGGTTGCCGTTGGAGAAGCCAGGGTCGGCGACCTGGCCGGTGGCCGAGTTGATGTACTGGATGTTGTTGTTATTGGCGGGATTCAGCGTTGCGACGTTGGCGATGTGTCCGAGATCCGGATCATCATAGCTTGTGAGGCTACCCGAAACGTCGACCTGCTTGCTGTTGAAGCTCAGCGTGACCGGCGCATGGTAGGTGACGGCTTCACCGTCGGTGAATCCGTGACCGGTAAGGCTGATCACCGTGCCGGAGGCCGGGGGCGTGAACTCCTTGGAGGTGTAGGTAAAGCCGGGATCCTGAAGCTTGATGCGCGTGCCGTCGATCAGCAGGACCTTGTAAACCTGACCAGGATTGAGCCCGCCGATACCCGTGCCTATGGGCTCGTATTCGACCAGGTCACCGTTCTGGAGATTGTGCGCCGACGGCGTCGTGATGATGTCGGTCACCGGATCAGCGGAAGCGCCATCGAACACCGCACCGAAGGCCAGGTGGCTTGGATCCGCCGCGATCACAGTCCGCAGCGCGATCGGCGTGCCGTTACGGTCGGCCGCGTTGCTGACGAGGCCGCCGACTGCGCCATCAGGAACCTGGACCGTATCGCCGGTCTGCAAGCCATGATTGTCGACCTGAATCGTATTGTTCAGCGGATCAGCCAGCAGCGGATCGACGAGGTCGCCATTGCCGCCGTCGGCGTTCTTGATCTGGTAGGTCGGAGGCGGATTGATTTGGACCGAGTCGGCTATCGCAGAAACCGTTATGCTCGTGCCGGCGTGAACCGCAGGCGGATCGATATAGGCGAGCACCGTCGGGTGGATGTTGGTGTAGGAGGTCGAGCCGCCGAGATTGACGAATCCGCCGCCGACGCCCTTGGTGATGGCGTCTCCCTCGGGATGGTCGGCGGCTTCCACATCGATGAAGCCGCTGGTCACAATGCTGCCGCCGCTCGATATATATGCGCTCACGTTCGGCGTGACGATCACCTTGGAATCGTTCGACTGCCCGCTCAAGAGGCCACCGCTCACCGCCTGCGCGGTGGCGCTCGCGGTCTCCGTGCCAGTCGCCTTGATCGTCAGGTCGGATGCGCCCGGGCCGCTGCCGTTCGCGACGCTGCCGTCGAGATGCGCCTTGGTTGTCCCGCCCGTATCGGCTTCCGCCTTGCTCGCACCAACGCCCAGGAGCCCGCCGGCGGCGCCTTCGGATTTGGCAACGGCGTGGTTATTGGAGACGGCGGTGATCTCCACCTTGCCGGCAGAGTTGACGCTGCTCTTGACCTCCGCTTCGATCGTCGGGAGCATGATGGACTTGGCGCCCGGGACGACCACGCCGATGAGCCCGCCGGCTGACGCTTGCGAATCCGCGCTGGCGCCGTATTGGTCATCCTTGCCGTCGTTCGTGGTGGCCTTGACGTAGACGTTGCCGGCCTGTGTCGTGCCGGTGCCGATGCTGGCCGTCACGGTCGGCTCGACATCCGACTTGGTAATCGACACGCCAACCGACAGGCCTTCGCCGCCGGAGAAACCTTCGACGAGCGTGTCGATATTTTCGATCGCCGCAGCGGTGACATGGATGTCGTTGCTCACCTTGACGTCGGCCAGGTCGCCAATCGTCGCGCTCGCTCCCGACGTGTCGGTCGCGTATGCGAAATTGACCGCCAGCGCCAGCAGCACGCCTCCCGACACCGCTACCGCGTGCACATCGGCCGTATTGTCCGACGTGGCCGAAACCGTCAGCGAGCCGACCGTGTCGGTCTGGCCGATATCGGCGCCGCCATCGACAGTTGCGCTCGCGCCACCACTCAGTTCGACTTCCGTGTAGGACGCGCCGGCAGCTGCCGCGCCGACCTGCATCATGCCGGTCAGTTCTGTGATGTTGCGGGTATTGCTCGCATTGACCGTCACATCGTCGGCCTTGGTCACATTGCCAAGGCTGGCTTGTGCCAGGCTGGTATCCGTTATCGAAACGACGCCCGCACCGATCGCTATGCCGCCGGCCGAGCCGTCAAGCGCATGCAAGTTAAAGTGCTCGTCGAGGATTGCATTGACGTCGATATTGCCGCCCGCGCTGAGCGTGCCATCGGCAAACGCGGTCACGTTGTCGCCGAGCGACACGATCGAGACTGCCGCACCGATACCGACGATGCCGCCGGCGATCTGGCCAGTGAAGACCGTGATGTGGTCTGATTCGTTCGCCTTGACGCCGATCTTGCCGCCGGCCGTTAATGTGGCACCGGCTTCCACACTTGCCGACGTACCGGGCGGCGTCAGGATCGCGAGATTCACCCGTTTCGTGATGCTTGTCTGGGTCGGCGCACTCGCATTGACGCTGCTCGCGGCCGACTGGGTACCGAACTTGGTCGCATTGCCGACAATCTGATGACCGCCGAGACCGGCCGAGCTGAAATGAATGGCATTGATGTCGTTCATGGCGTCGCTGTGCGTATTGTAGAACTTGAAGACGCCGCCGCCGGTATCCCTCACGTAATAGGTTCCACGATCCGTCAGCCCCCCGATATCGGTTCCGCTAACGCCGTGTGAATAGGTGACCTTGTCTCCGGTCTTGAGGCCGCTGGATGCGCCGAGATTGATGGTGCCCGCGCCGGGACCAGTCGTTACCGCACCCGCCACATCGAATTCCGCGCCGCCCGAGAACTGGCCGATCGCATCCGTAGTGGCACTGCTGCTGCTCTGCGCCTGACTCCCGGCGTCCTGATCGGCTTCGCCGTTGCCAATATTCGTCGAATTTTTCGCGCTTTCGTTACCGTCGTTGTCCTTGGCAGTCCGCTTGATGGTCGATCCGATCGACCAAACGCTGACTGCACCGCCCACACCAACCGCGCCGACGGCGCCGCTGACATCGACCCCCGTTATGTCCTTCTTGCCAAGCGCATTGACCTCGATGTCTGCCAATGCGTTCACCTGTGCATCGGCTTCTATGACCGCCTTGGTGTTGTTCTTGACGCTTCCGATGTCGACCGCGCCCGACACGCCCACGGCGCCTGCCGCGACGCCGACCACGAAGGTCTGCACGTTCAGCCTGTTGGCCGCATTGACGTAGACGCTCTGGTTGTCGTGCGCATCGTCCTGATGCAGCGTGTTGATGAACGCATGGTCATTGATGACCGCGTCCGTCTCGCTGCTGATCAGGGTCACGCCGACCGAGCCGGACGCTCCGACGTAGCCGAAGCCGCCCGCCGCCACGATGTGAAGGATGTCTTCGCTCGATTCCGCCTGGACGATGACGCCACCCGGTGCGGGTGTCTTCTTCTCGAACCCACTGGCGATAATGTTGCCGTCGAACGCATCCGCAACGCCAGCGCCACCGAGCGCATCGACATGGGCGTGATCGCTGATGAAAGCTTCTGTATCCTTGGTAAGGACCATGACGCCGACCGAGGCGCCGACACCAACGAAGCCGCCAGCCAGCGCGCCAGACAGCTCGAAGATATGCGTGTCGTCGGTCGCCGAAAGGTAGAAGTCGCCGCCGGCGAATACGGTGGCATGATCTCCGACGCTTGCCCATGCGTGATTGTCGATGCTGAGCACGTCGACGGCGCCGCCGACACCGACCGTGCCGGCCGCGATGCCGAATCCGACCATCACGACGTTTTCTCGCGCGGTCGCCTCAACGGTAACGTCGGCGAGCGCGTTTACCGTCGCCGATGAATCGATGTGCGCCTTGGTCGTGTTGGTCACGACATTGACGCCGACAGCCGGCGCGACGGCAGCTCCGCCCGCGACGGCAATCGTGCCGGCAACCGCCAGATGGTAGAAATCATCGCCCGCGCCGACCAGGACCGACTGCAGCGGATTGGCGGGATTCACCGAGGTATCGGTGTTGACGTTGGCACCCTGGCCGACATAGGCCTCGGTATCGGCGTTGACGACGTCGACTCCCGCCGACACCGCGACTCCCGCGGCGCCGCCCACAGCGAAGCTCACCGAGAAGGTCCGGATCTCGTCCTGATTGGTCGCTGCAACCGCCACCCCGTGGAATCCGGGAGTGGAGTCGAGCTTGGTCGTGCGTGCGCCACCGAGCGAACTGTCCTTGCCGCTGATGTCCTGGGCGCTGCCGCTGTTCTGCAGGTCCATGCTCCCAAGCGTCGGGGTGCCCACTTGGCCCTTGCTGCGCAACGTCGCGTGGTCTCCGCTGGTCGCTGCCGTCTTGGTGCCAGCGCTACCCGTGTCGATGCCCACGCCTCCGCCCGCGTTTGGATGGTTCGGGTCGAAGGACTTCGTCTGCGTATTGCCCGGATTGCTCGCCGCCGTGTCGAGATCAGGGTTGATGCGCCCGGTGTTGACCGACAGACCGGCTCCATGTCCGTCGCCGGTGACGGTGGCGCCGGCCCCGATGAAGGCCAGCGTGCTCTTGTTCATGACGTTGACGCCAGCCGCGGCACCGATACCGACACCACCGCCGGCGATCGTGCCAACGATCTCGTTGATATCCGTGAGATCGTTGGCGTGGAGCACGACGCTGCCGAGCGCATGCACATCGCCCGGACCCGCTGAGGCCACACCGTCTGTCGGATCGTCGCCGATAAACGCGCGAGTCTCCAGGTTGAACACGTGGACGCCGGCATTGACTGCAACACCGACCGACCCCACCGCGGCGCCGGCGGACACTGAAACCAGGTTCTCGCTCGAATCCGCGGTGACCTGGATGTTGCCGAGTACGTCGGCATTCACACCGGACCCGATAAAGGCATTGGTGTGCTTGGTGTAGACGCCGACATCGGCGCCGACGCCGACCCCGGCATCGCCGCCGAACGCGAGCTCGCCGGCCACCGAGATCACGCTGGTGTCGTCCTTGGCGCTGATCGTCAGATCCTGCGCCCCTGGATCGAGCGCATTGTCGATCGTGATCGTTGCACTGTCCCCGACATAGGCGGTCGTCGTCTCGTCGAACACATTCACAGCAGCCGAACCTGCAACGCCGGCCGTGCCACCGGCTGCGCCGGCGGCGGCAATCGTCAGGACGTCCTCGCTGGTGAACGCGGTGATCAACACGCCATCGCCACCCGCCGTGACGACGCTGCTATTACCGGCATAAGCCTGGACGGTGGCGGAATGAATGAGGTCGCTATTGGCGATGCCGAAGCCAGCCGTGCCGCCAGCGCCGACGGTTCCTGCGATCATCGTGGCGTTGAAACCGCCCGTCGCGGTGATCGAGACCGCACCTTGCGCGAGAAGATGGGCGGAATTGTCGAGATAGGCGTCATCTTCACTATCGACGACCACGACCGCGAACGATCCGGCAACGCCGGCGCTGTCACCCACACCAAGTGTGGCAACGACCGTCAGGATGGTCTCGGTCGCATTCGCGGTGACGTCGGCGCCGCCGCCCAGCGTGACATGAGCGCCATTGCCGATGTAGGCACGGGTGTCCTTGTTGAGTACCTCGACGTCGAGACTGCCGCCGACGCCGGCCGAACTGGTGCTGACACCAAGTCCACCGGCGACGTTCGTGATGGTCGTTTCGTTGGTGGCCTGGACGGAAAGCGTCTGGCCTGCACCGTGGGCGAAGCCACCGCCTAGGATGGACTTCTGGTTCACCTGCGTGCCGGCACCGATATGTGCGTCTGCGGTGACGTCGAAGACGTCGACGATGACCGCTCCGGCAACCGCCGCACCGCCGGAACTGGCCGCGCCCGCGACCGCGATGGAGGTGAAGGACACGTCGACGAACGAGACCGGAATCGGGGCCGGATCGAGCGTCGCCGTCGCATGGACCGCGATGGCGCCGGCAGCGTCGGCCGAGGCAGATTCAATGAAGGCCTTGGTGGATTGGTTGACGACAGCAACCGCGACTGCGCCGCCGACCGTCGTACCTCCAGTGGAGAGGGCGCCCGCCGCGGCGAGCGTCTGGATTCTGGTGTCCTCGGACGCCGTTACGGTGATGCCACCGCTCGAGGTCAGATGCGAGCCGGAGCGGGCCGACGCCTCCGTCTCCAGGTTGTTGATGACGTTGATACCGACCGACCCCGCAATGGCGGTGCCCTCGCCCGTGCCGCCTGCCGCCGCCACGCCCCACACGACGAAATCGTCGGTGCCTCCATTGGGAACGATTGCCTCGATCGTGATGCCGTCGCCCGTGACGCTCGAATTGCTGTCGACGAACGCCTTGTTGGTGGCATTGACGACGTTGAGTCCGATACCAGCACCGATGTTTGCGCTCGCACTGCTATCGAGAGAAGCGCCGGTACCCTTGGCCGAAGCGTCGTTTTCGGCCTGCGCCGAAATCTTGACGGCGTGAGCAGCCGTCAGGCTTGCACCGTGCGTGATCTTCGCTGTGTTGTCGGAGGTGAGGACGTTGACCGAAACCGCTGCCGCGATGCCGACCCCGCTCGAACCTTCGCCGGACTGGGAACTGCTCTGCTCGCTCCCCTTGGAGGCCTCGCCGCCGGACGTCGGCAGCGCCGTTTTGCTGCCCTTGTTGCTGACGGGGCTGTTCGCCTGATTGGACGATTCCGTGTCGGCGGAGTTTCCGGATGACTTGGCGCCCTGAACGCTCGCAAGCGCTTCCGCATGACTGGCAACAATCGAAGTCGACTGTACCGTGGCTGCGCCGCCCGACGTCGTGATGCTGCGCGCGAGTTCGGCGCTCACCTCTTCGATGACGACCGCCACCGTGACGGACGCCCCGACGCCAACCTTCTTGGCGGCAGCTTTCGCGCTGGTCGTGGACAGAAACTCACCGCCGTGCGAGGCCGTGATCGATACGTCACCCGTCGCCGACAGCGCGCTGTCGAGCACAGGCTTGGTCCCGGCATAGGCCGAGGTCGTGTCCTGGGCGACCAGGACTGCGACGCCGATACCCACTCCCACTCCGCCCGAAGAGGCGCCGTTCTCACCATGGGTGAACGCAAAGTCGCCGGAGGCTGCCGAAACCGTGAAGGTCCCTACCGACCCGGTCCACGACGTCCCGTCGGTGATCTGCGCGTTGACCGTATTGGTGATCACGTTGATCCCGACCGAGGCACCGACGCCTGCTTTCTCGCCTTCGGTGTCGCCATGCGGTTTGCCGGTCGCCAGATTCGATTCGTCGCTAACGGCCAGGACCGAAGAGTTGTCTCCGCTCGTTGTCACAGCGGCGGTACCAGGCAGGCTGCCCGGGGTCTGTCCGACCACCGCTTGCGTGTCATTGTTCACGATATTGATGGCGGCCGATATTCCGACGCCGATCTTGCCGCCGCTGGCGCCCGACGTTGCGTCGGCGCGAGACGAGTGCGCCAGATCATGCAGCGCCTGGCCCACGGGCGCGGCACCACTCAGCGCAATCGCTTTTCCGTCGTAGGCATCTCCCAGCGACGCCGCGAACTGGTAGTGGCCGCCGGTCAGGTCGATGACGTAGTAAATGGTGTTGTCGCTCAACCCGCCGAGCGGTGAGCCGCCGTTGGCATCATATTTGACCCGGTCACCGGTACGCACGGTCTCGTCTTCGCCGAGATCGAGTTCGGTGATGGTGCCGGTCGGGTCAAACGAGATCGCGCCGATCGGACTCGGAATCCCCGAGATGTATTTCCAAAGCTGGTTCGGGAGCGTTGTCGAGCCGCCCGAGGTGAGATCGACCAGTCCGGTGGCGCCACCGTCTTCGGCATCCTCCTTGGTGGTGCTATAAAGCTTGATGGTGCCGTCACCGTTGACGTGCACGAAATAGCTATCGGCGGGGGTAAGGCCGAACCCGCCAAGCCCGACATACTTGACCTGATCACCGCTCGCGAGGCCGGCATCCAGGCCGACAAAGAGCGTATCGTTCGCGGCGTCCACGACCGGCGCGGCGATCACCGGCGCGTCAATCTGCCGGTCGGCTACGACGGCACCAACGTTCAGACCACTGCCGCTGACCACGGCGCCGTTGCCGACAAAAGCTTGATTGGTGATGTTATTGACGTTGACCGCAACCGCGACGCCGACGCCGGTGCCGCCCTCTCCGGTGACCGCGGAACCATCCGCGAGCGCATGCCCGTCCACATTGGCCTGAGAATGGACGGTAATCAGCCCGGTCGCAGTGACATGCCCGCCGTCCGGGATCGACGCAACCGACGATCCGTTCTCGATGTTGACCGCGATCGCACCCGCGACATCGACCTGCCCGCTGCCGGTATCGGCATCGGGAGCCGTCGCGCCGTTGTTGCCCTTGGCGCTTCCACCCGTCTTGGTCTTCGCCGTGGTATCGGCGAAGTCCATCTGATCCTGCTTCTTGCCGTCGGCCTTCTTGCCGTCGCCGCTGTCTTCGCCACCCTTCACGCTCGCTTTCGCCGAGCTCTCGCTGATCGAGATCGCGCTCGACATGAACGCCGCTGCGCCGCCGCTGGTGAAGAGATTGCGGGCGGTGGTGGCCTCCGAATCATCGTTGACGATCGACAAGGCAAGCGAAATGCCGACGCCGGTCTTATCCGCTTCAGTGTCGCCTTCGGCGGACGTTCTGACGACATTGGTCAGCGTGGAGGTCAGGTTGAACCCGTCGGCACCGACCGTCAGCAGGCCGCCGCTGCCGATCGTTGCATGGGTATCGTCATTGGCGACCGAGATCGCAATGACGGGCGTGACCGCGGTCCCGCCCACCGAGCCGTTCTTGGCCTCGGTCTCCATCTCATGCGCAGACGCGGCATCGAGCGTCAGGCCTTTCGCGCCCGTGAGCAAGACGTTGTCGTCGAGGTAGGCCGCGGTCGTGTCTTCACCATAGTTGAACGCAACCGAGGCGCCGATACCGGTTTTGGGGTTCCCAGCGTCGGCCTCGTGCGGCGTCGCCTTTGCGACGTTCTTCATGTCGGCGTGGGCTTCGATGGTGACGTCCGGGCTTCCGAGCAGCGTCACCTGCGCAGCATTATCGAGATAGGCCTTGTGATTGAACAGCGTGACATTGATTGCGAGCGATCCGGCAAAACTGACACTCGTGGCGTCGCCGAGGCCGGAGACCGCTTCCGCGCTGAATTCGCTCTGCTTGTCGTCCAGCGGCAGGACCTGAATGGCAAGCGAGTCGCCCGTAACGGTGCTCGTTCCACCGATGTAGGCAAGATCGTCGCGGGTCGCGACATTGATCGCGACCGCAACGCCGACCGCATTGGTCGCACCGCCGCCGCCACCGGACTCCTTCGTGAACCCGCCATCCGCGCTGGTCGTCACGACGTCGACGGACGCTGCGACGATCGACGCAGCGTCGATGCCGGCGTTGATGGTTCCATCCTGCAAATAGGCCTTGGTATCGCCCGTATCGACTGCGACCGCGATCGCGCCCGCAAATGTAATGCTTTCGTTGCCGGCATCTCCGGCTGTCTCTGCGTTGTTGTTGGCAAGCGTCGTCTCGCTCGCATTGTCGCCGCTGCCGCTCTGCGAACTGCCGCCGACCGACGAATTCGCCGTGGTCGTGATGTCGCGGTCGGTCGTGGCCAGAATGCTGACTCCAGCGCCACCGACGGTCGAATGGTCAACCGATGCGACGGTGTCACCAAAAACCACCGAAACCGCAACGCCGGCACCGGCTGATCCCGCGCTGCCGTCCGCCGTGGTCGTGGCGTCGAGCTCGCTGCTCGCCTGGAGTGTCGCGGCACCGCCCATGGCGTCCATGACGGCGCTGTCCGACACGGCAAGTGTCGCCTTGCTTCCAAATGCCGTAACTGCCACAGCCGCGTCCTTCGACGCGTCGGCATTGTCGGTCGGCGCGGCCGATGCGTTGATCGTAACGCTGGATTTGGCGGTCGCGTCGATCTTGCCGCTGGCGCTGACGTTGGTGGTCGCCCCGTGGATCAACACTTCCGGGTCCGCGTCGCCGGCGACGACCGTAATCTTCAAGAAGCTGTTGTTGACCGACGAAGCGGTCAGCGTGCCATCAACGGTCGCATTGAGAATCAAATCACCATTGGTCGCGCTAAGCACGGAATCGCCGATGTCGATCTTCGCGCTGGAAAAGCTCGTGACCAATGAGACCAGATGAATCTTGTCGCCGAGATTGTCGTTGATCGCGTCAGCGATCTTTCCGGTGATCTTGCCGGTGAGGCCAGGATCATCGGTGTTACCCTGAACGGAACCGTCGGCATTGACGTCGAGCGCTGAGTGCGCCGTCAAACTCACCTTGCCGGATGCGCTCAGATTGGCGCCGGACAGCGTGATCGCCGAGTTCGCGTTGGACAGTATTCCCTGGTTCACGATCGGATCGTTGCCGGCCGTGGCTTCCGACGTCAGCGTGAGCTCGCCGCCGAAGGTTGCATGTGCGCCGGATGCGATCGCGGAATCGCTCGTGACTTTCAGGCCGAAGCCGACCGCAGCGGTAGACGCAGACGTGTTGTCCAGCGTGACGGTGTCCTGGAACAGCCTCTGATCGCCGCCGGTAAAATCGATGCTCAGCAAGTGGCCGCCGATCGCGGCGTTTGCAGTCTCAAAGGACTTGAGATCCAGGTGAATCGTATCGCCGTAAAGATCGTCTCCGCCGTCGCGGTCGATGGTGACGCTGTTGTCACCGACAACGATTGATTTTGAACCGATGATCGACGCTGTCGAGTTGTCGTAGAGATTGAAGTGGCCTGACTCGGCCTTCAGCGTGAAATCCGTGTGGGTGTTGAGGATTCCGCCATAGGTGATATCCGCGGACAACAGCAGGCGCGGCTCGATCGCCTCCAGGGTGAAGCTCTGCCGCCGCGGTTTTGCTATCGCGCCCGCGGCACCGCCCGCGCGGCGGCGCTTTCTACTGTCGCGCCCCGGAAGGATCTCGCGAATGACCTTGTCGAGGAGGGATTCGAACGCGGAGCGCTTGTGAGCTTCCTTGTTCCAGCGCCAGGCTATACCCATCGGAATGCCCCATCAAAAAAAATGGACCGAACGGCGAGCAGCAAATTGAGATACGCAAAGACGTCTCAAGCAGTACGCGCTTGAGGCGAATGTCTAGCGGTGTGTGCCGGGGAGAGATTGAATGCCGGTGCCTTCAACAGCACGTGGCAGAGGAGGAGAAGCTGAGTGCAAACTCTCAAAGGTGCTAAAATCTTTGATCATCGCAGCGCCTCCTTCGAATGACTATCGGGCGGCTTAAATTCGATTTATGCGTAGTTTAATACGGCTTTAACGACGAAGTTATGACACGGTCGCAGTCCGGCTACAAGCGCTTTGGCCCTCACAATTCGGTTGGACAATTCATCGAGGGAGCATAAACAACCACACACAAATTGTGGTTGCAGGCCAGCACATGGAGACGGTTCGATCCGCTCAGTTCGCGCGCCTCCTCAACGACTTAGGAAAATGCGCGGCCTGATCAAAATCGTCCGACACGCGGCGAAATCATGTAGCCGGAAGTTGTAAATCCTGACTCGCGCTACAAACAGAAGACATATATTGCGCCTGACGGCTTCAATTTCGTGCTTACTCGCGTCTTTCGTCGAGAGCGCAGACAGTATTCAATTTTTTTTAATCCGTGGATTGCGTAGCGAATGTCACTGCGCGGCTCGCCAAGCGAGCGTCACATCGGACCGTCATCCTTACGGCGTGACAAAAATAGCTACCTGGCGAAAAGCCAGAGCGGCTTTGTTGGTGACTATTTCAGTGAGGGAATATGGCGAGCGGACAGTCAACAGGAACAGGCAGGACGACTCCCATTCCTTCAATTACGCCTCAGAGGGCTCGCGATCGCCGGCCGAAGAGATCCGGACATGAAAGCCTTTGGCCTCAATGGCGCGGATCAGTTGTTCAAGGCTCATTTCGTCCGGCCGCAGTGAGGTCTGGTCCGAGGGCCCCTGATCCTGAGTACTCACGATATGGACGCCGTTTTCAAGAAACTCGGAGCTGACATCAAGCACCTTTGCAACGGCCTTTATGGTGGCTGGCTTGGGCATCCTGCCTCGCTTCTCCCAATGCCAAATTGCAGGTGGCGTCACGTCAATCCGCCTGGCCAGCTCAGTGATGGTCATCGACTGATCTTCTCGCAGCTGCTTCAAGCGCGAGCCAAAATTGGCAGCGGTCTTGTTCTTGACTTTAGGCACCTGTAAATTCCATTTATATTTGTGAGAATCGGTATTAACGACCCTAAGTGAGGGAGATTACGGTCTGATTTGCTTCTAAGTCAATCATTGCCCGTTGGTTTTGGCTCTTTGCGACTGGCGCAGACCGGCGCAGCCGCCTGCAGAACAGGCCGATTGCCATTCCGGTGCCGGCCTTGCCCCCTGCTCCATGCAAGGCCTGAGCCATCATCTCCCCAGCCAACGTCGCTTCGTATCACGGGTTCCTAGCTCGGAGAATCGACGCCATCGCGACAGGTGATCCGGCCAGGGAAACAGCACCGCCGGACGAAACCACGGCAGCCCGTTGGACCATGCGTGTACTGGCTCACCTGCGTTAAGTAAACAGGCCATGCCTTTCCTGCCCGGGCTCCGCTGCGATTGATCAGTGATCGCGCCAAGGCCGGCATGCGATATGCACGGTAAGCACATGATTGGACGACACTTTCTCCGACGTGTCGCGCCAAGCCTGTTCAATAGCAGGTCGGAGAATTGCCCCCGAGACCAGCACACGCATTCGTGTTGGAGGCCCGCCACTGAACGACGGGGGCGGGGCTGCTCCCCTGCCCCTCCGACGGCGTGGCTTTCAGTCTTTCCGCCTCTTCCGCAACGATGGCCATGTGGGCCTTCGCAATCTGGTCATTTCGTTCAAGAAGCGAGACCTTGCCCGCCTCGACCTGGGCGGCAAGCGTTTTGCGCAGCGCATTCTCGCGGTCGAGCAGTTCCGGAAATTTCAGGCTCGGCCTGACCGAAAGCTCGGTCGCCTTCACGATGCAATCGGCGCGCCGCACGGCCTGCGTGATCTGGTCGGGAAAGGCGTTACGGCAATCAGCAAGCGCATCGGGCAGACCGACTGAGGCGTCGTCACTCGCGTCCTGAAGCGCTTGTCGGGCTCCCCCACACCCTGCAAGCAGGCTAAGGAGGATCACAGCCACACCCGCCCGCATCAGGAAAACGTCTCCCTCATGGCGTCTTCCGCTCATCCGGGCCAGGCATGGCCGTACGTCCTATTTCTGGCGGAAGGCGTGATTGAAGGACATGATCAGCGGGCCGACCAGATACTCGAAGGCCGTGCGCTGGACCGTCGGGATCATGACGGTTGCAGGCATTCCCGGATAGAGCCTGATGTTCGGCATGGCGGCAAGCTCGTCCCCGTCAATCCGCACGAATGCCGTGTAGTATGGGTTGTTGGTCTTCGGATCGGTCAGACGATCTGCCGAGACTTGAACGACGTCACCATGAATGATCGGCACGATCCGCTGCTTGTAAGCCGTGAGATGAACCTCGGCACGCGTATTGGGATGCACGTCGCTGATGTCCTCGACCGCCACTTGCGCTTCGATCGTCAGCCCGTCCTGCTCCGGGACGATGTCCAGGATCTTGTCGCCGCGCTGGATGACTCCACCGACGGAAAAGACGTTGAGGCCGACCACCTGGCCGCTATACGGGGCACGAATCTCCATACGTCCCAGAACGGCTTTGGCGTTCAAGGCCTTTGGGATCACTTCCAGGATCTTCGCCTGCGTGTCACGGAGATCCTTGGTCACGTCGGTCATTCGATCGTTGTCGAGCTGCGCGATCTGCTGCTCCTGCTCGGCGATCGCCTGGCGCGCCTTTGCAATGTTGGCATTCGCATCGGCGATCTGCCCCTCCAGCCCATAGGCGGAGCGCTCCAGTTGCAGGATACGCGGCCGCGCGATCAGGCCACGCTCGACGAGAGGCGCGATGTCTTTCGCCTCGTTGTGAACGGAATCGATCTGATCGGTAAATGACTTGACCTGCGCCTGGGCACCGACGATCTGCGAACCAAGCTGGTTGATCTTCTCGCGGATGACGTTGCGTTGCCCTTCGAGTGCCGCCCGGCGACTTGTGAACTGGCTGACCTGCCCGTTCCAGACGCTCTTGAGGTAGGGGTCCTCGGCATGGGCTTTCAGATCCGAGGGCATCACAAGCTCGGCCCCGTGATCGAGCTCGGTCAGGAGACGGACCTCCGTGGCGCGAAGGACGACCCATTGTTGCGTGAGGATATCGAACTCCGCGCGCGCCTGGGTCTCGTCAAGCACGATCAGCAGATCGCCGGCGCGAACCCGGTCGCCTTCCTTGACATGGAGCGTCTTGACGATGCCGCCGTCGAGGTGCTGCACGCTCTTGCGGTTGCCATCGACCTTGACGACGGCGTTGGCGACCACAGCGCCATTGAGCGGGGCGGTCACTGCCCATGCACCGATGCCGCCAAAGAACATCGCAATGATGATCCAGCCGGCCAGTGCGATGCGCTTGATGGAATCGCTGGGTGGACCGCCGGCGGCCGCCGGTTTGGCTCCAACGGCTGCAAGACTCTTGGGTGTCGCGTCGATGATCGCCATGGGACGTGCCTAACCGCTGGAGCCTTGCACCGCGTGCACCGGCACGGGCACGGGGCGGGTCAGGCGCGCCATGATCTCGGCGCGCGGCCCGAACATCTCGGCGACGCCGTCCCTGAGAACCAGGATCTTGTCGACGACGCCGATGGTGGCCGGACGATGCGAGACGATGACGACGCTGGCTCCCCGCTTCTTCAATTGCACGATGCAGTCCGCTAGCGCGACGTCGCCCTCGGCGTCGAGATTCGAACTGGGCTCGTCCAGGACGACGATGCTGGGACTGCCATAGACCGCCCTCGCCAGCCCAATGCGCTGGCGGAAGCCGCCGGACAGTATCGCGCCGCCCTCACCAACCTGCGTGTCGTAGCCGTTCGGAAGCTTCAGGATCATCTCGTGCACGCCCGAAAGCTGCGCGGCAATGATGACCTCCCGGTCGTTCCCCTCGTCAAATCGTCCGATGTTCGCTGCGACCGTATCGGAGAACAACTCGATGTCCTGCGGCAGATACCCGACGTGATCGCCGATCGCGCGCTTGACCCAGGTCGAGACATCAGCGCCGTCCAGTCGCACGGCTCCGGCCGACGGCGTCAGCACACCGACGAGGTGGCGCGAGAGCGTCGACTTGCCGGCGCCTGAGGGACCGATGATGCCAAGCACTTCTCCCGCCTCGATCGCGAATGTAACGCCGCGCAGAATGGGCTTGCCGGTGCCCGCTGGAACGAAAGTGACGGCTTCGACCGACAGGTGGCCCTTGGGCTTGGGCAGCGTCAACCCCGCGTCGGACACCGGATAAGCCTGCAGCAGATCACGAATCCGCAGGAAGGCGGCCCGCGCCGACACCAAACCGCGCCACGAGCCGACGATCTGCTCGACCGGCTGCAGCGCGCGCCCGAGCAGGATGCTGGCGGCAAACATCGAACCTGTCGTCGTAAGCCGCTCGATGACGAGATAGGCGCCAAGCCCCAGGATCAGGGACTGCATTGCGAGCCGCAGGAAACGGATCAAGCTCTGGATCGCGGCCGCCCGATCGCTTGCAGCCACCTGTCGCTCCAGCATCCGGTCGCGGTCGCGCCCCCAACGCCGCAACAGGCCGCCGGTCATGCCCATGGCACGAACCACCTCGGTGTTGCGCAGGCTCATCTCGGTGAAACTGTAGCTGCGGGAAGCGGCTTCATTCGATTCCGTCAGCGGCAGCTTGACCAGCCACTCGCTGAGCAGGGCCATCAGCACCAGCACGATCGAGCAGGCCAGTGCGAACGCGCCGAGGAAGGGATGCAGCACGAAGATGACGGCGATGTAGATCGGGGCCCATGGCAGGTCGAAGATTGCGTGGATGCCGGTGCCGGTGACGAACTGGCGAAACGTATCGAAGTCGCGCAACGCCTGGCTGCGGGCGCCGCCTGCGACAGCCGAGCGATCGACGATCGCGGTCATGACGCGCGATGCAATCTTCTGGTCGAGGCGGATGCTTGCGCGGGTCAGCACGCGCGCTCGAACCGCGTCCAGACCGGCAAGCGCTGTGAAAGCGAGCAGCAGCGCAATGGTGAGCATCAACAACGTGATCTCGCTGGCGCTCGAGATCACGCGGTCATACACCTGCAGCATGTAGAGGGGGCCGGCGAGATACAGCAGATTAATGGCAAGGCTGAAGATGCCGGCCGTCAGGAAGTAGCCTTGGCAAGTCTGCAGCAAGCGCCGGAGCTCGTCCGGCCTTTTGAAAGGCGCACTCACACAATCCGGCGGATACCCGCCCCTCTAATCAAAAACGACCGCCGGAGCGGCAACGCCCGGCAAATTTAAAGACCAACTGGCAGCCATTACAATTCGTGTTTAATCGATGACAATCTAGCACAACTAACCGGCATCGAGGAAGCAATCCTCGCTGAAAGGTAAAGGTGCCCGTAGAGTTACGGCCTACCCACGTTTACGATATTTATGTCGACGGAGGCGCGCCTAAACGCGGTCAGGACGGAACCACGCGGGACTTGCGCCGACCCGCCAGCATCTCAAATCGCGGACATGGGTTCGTATTCCCGCGGCGCAATATGCCCGGGTTAACCTCGGAACTCCCCTTCCCGGAGGAAAGGGCGCAGGGAAGGCCGGGCGCCGGCGGCACCCGCAGCCCGTGTGCGAAGAAAGTGCGCACGGGTGGGTCACAGGTGATGCCGGCATCCCGGCCTTCCCTGCGCGGATGGTTTTAACGGTGTCCTTCGCGCTCTCCCCGGGGAGACGAGCTCTATTGCCCCCGTCGCCAGGCGGATCTTTGCGTTCGCGCCGGTCGGCCCGAGACGCTCCACAAGGCTTGGCGCCAGCTTCGGGCGCCAGGACCACACGACTTCTCCGTCCGCGCACGTCTGCACCGGCCCCTCGACAGCTGGCGTGCGCGCGCCGTCGAGACCGCATGGAGACGCCGTCAGCGCCGTGTCGTACCGCACCCAGTCGCCGCTCACGGAGCACCATCAAAGGATTCCCGCCCTGCGACCCTGTGCGCGCCGACGCCGTCGCGGCCACCGCATCCCAGCCCCGTGTCGTGACGATCGCGATACGCCCTTTTGACGGGCCAGGATGGCAAGGCTTATACGCCAGTCTGACATTTCCGTCAATCCGAATATTTGGAATATACGAATTTCCTTCGTGCGGCACCTGGAAGCCTCGCCGCGTGCGCAGTCCATTTGCCAGACGGCATTGGAGGGGGACGCGCGGGCCCGGCCTCAACGCCGCGCGCGAGGCATTCCACCTCGCCGGACAATTTTACCAGCCTGGGCAGCGACCAACATAAACAAGGATAAATGACATTTACGCACCATTAAACCAGTCCGGAAACTCGCACCGCGACCGTCGCTGCTTTGGCGCCCCTGATCTCAGTTTAACGACTGGATTTACCCGCCCTTAAATCGCCCCGTCGTCCGATCCCAGCACATACGCGCGGCGTGACGCGCATTTTCTGTCGTCTCACATCCAAGGAGATTCAATGGCGAAGCGGGGCGTGAATGATCAGTACGGGAATTTCTCCGAAGGGAATGCAAATGCTCTGGAATGGGAATTCGTCGGACTGAACATCGCCTCGGCACATGTCGGATCGATGGACGATCCGGCGTCCCACGCGGAGAATCACGACTTCGGAACGGACACTTCGGCTTCGGATGCAGGCGCGCCGGACAGCTTCGCTGCCAAAAAGGGAGGCGGTGCCACCAGCGGAACGACGAGCGGCGGCGCCACCGGCGGCGGCACCACGAGCGGTGGCACCACCAGCGGCAGCACCGGCACGACTGTCGGTCAGGGCACTACGACAACGAGCTTTACGTCTGTCACGATGATGTCGCCGACCCTGAATCCGCCTACCGGCAACAGCGCGCTGCCGAGCGACACGTATTTCTACAAGGAATGGAATCTGACCAGCAGCACAGGCGGCATCAATGTCACCAAGGCCTGGCAGAACTATACCGGACTGGGCGTCAAGGTCGGCGTCATCGACGACGGCATCGATTACAACAACACCGATCTTCACGCGCACTACCTCTTCAATCAGGATTATGACGCGACCAATGGCGGGAGCGATGCCTACGGCACCTCGACCGACAATCACGGGACGACAGTTGCCGGCGTCATCGGCGCCGCGCGCGACGGCACCGGCACGGTCGGCGTCGCCTACGATGCCGGGATCGCCGGCTTCCGCATCAGCTACAGCACCGGCGGCGGCCCGGACCAGATCAACGACGCCCTCGGTCACACGCTCTCGAGCGGCATGGACGTCGTCAACGCGAGCTGGGGCTATACGACGGCCTACACAGACAACTTCTTCTCGTCCGGGTTCGCATCGTCGAAGACAGCCATCCTCAACGAGGTCATGTACGGTCGCGGGGGCCTCGGCACCAGCATCGTCTTTGCATCCGGCAACGGACGCGGATCGGGCGACAACGTCAACTATCACAATTACCAGAACGATCCGTACGTCATCACCGTTGGCGGCGTCGACCCCACTGGACATGTCGCGACCTTCAGTACGCCGGGCGCGGCGCTCCTGGTTGCCGCACCGGGCGGCGCGTACACCGACGACCGGGTCGGTACCGCCGGTTACAACACCACGGGCGACTATATCTCGATCTCCGGCACGTCCTATTCGGCTCCGGCGGTCTCAGGCGTGATCGCGCTGATGCTGCAGGCCAATCCCAATCTGGGCTTTCGCGACATCCAGGACATCCTCGCCTATTCCGCCAAAGAGACCGATCCGACCAACGCCAGCTGGCACATCAACGGCGCGCACGACTGGAACGGTGGCGGCCTGCACTACAGCGAAGACTACGGTTTTGGCCTGGTCGACGCGACGGCGGCGGTTCGGCTGGCCGAGAGCTGGCGCACTCAGAAGACCTACGCCGACATGTCGACGGAATCGGCGACGCATGGCGACAACGCCGCGATCCCGGACGGCAATGGAAGCCTGAGCAGCCAGATCACCTTCGCCTCCTCGCTCAAGGTCGAGAAGATGGTGATCGACCTCAACATCGCGCATGCGAACTCCAGCGATCTCACCGTGACCCTGACCGGTCCCGACGGCACGAGCGCGACGCTCGTCTCCCATCCCACCGGCGGCACCGGCAGCGGGATCGTGTTCGAGACCACCGCGAACAGCTTCTGGGGCGACGATGCCAAGGGCACCTGGACCCTGACGGTCACCGACAGCGTATCCGGCAACAGCGGCACGCTGAACGGCTGGACGCTGACGGCCCTGGGTGATTCAGCCGCCACGCCAACCACCTACGTCTACACCGACGAATTCGCGGCCATGGCCGGCAGCAACCGCGTCGTGCTCACGGATTCAAGCGGCACAGCGCAGATCAACACCGCGGCAGTGACCACCGGTTCCTATCTGGACCTCAATCCGGGAGCGACCGACACCATCGCCGGCAAAACGCTTCAGATCGCCGCCACCTCGATCATCAAGAATGTCTGGGCCGGCGTCGGCAACGACACGATCATCGCCAATGATTTCGGCAACACGATACAGGCCGGCCTCGGCAACAATACGATCGTGACCGGCAAAGGGGCGGATATCCTCTACGCCGCGCAATCCGTCGGCAGCAGCGACACCTTCATCTTCAATGCACTGTCAAACACGACCGACACCATCCTGAACTGGGTGTCGGGCCACAACACCCTCAATATGGGACAACTGCTCAGCTCGATCGGCTATTCGGGCAGCAACCCCATCACCGATGGCTGGCTCAGTTTCGTCTCCGACACGAAGGGCGGCACCAACGTCGTGGTCGACGCGCACAACAGCGCCGCGCCTCAGGTCGTCGTGGATGTCGTCGGCATCACGCCGACGCTGCTTCACGAGAGCACGGCCACGTGGAGCTTGATCGTGTGATGATGAAAAAAGCCCCGCGGCGAGTTTGCCGCGGGGCTTTTCTTATTGGGCGTCCAGCTTGGTTTGCGCCGGACTATGCGAGATGCCACTCCACGCCGGTAATCTTCTGATCGGCCAAAATACCCCAGAAGGCATCCGGAGTATTGGCGTGAACGTCATATGGCGTTCCGCCGATGCTGTTCTCCCAGCCAATCGTTGACCCGTCCTGGCTCGTCACAAAGCCCTGCGTTCCGCCGGCTAAACCGTGATTATAGGCAGCCAGCGCGTTCTTGAGTCCTTCACCGTTCGCCCAGACCGAATCCTTCATGTCGCCGTCGCCATTGAAGTCAATGCCGGCAGCGGTCTCCGAGAATACCAGTCCCTTGGTCTGCCAAGAAGGATCGCTTGACGAGAGAGCCGTACCTCCAAGCGTGATCGCTCCTCCGCTCAGTGTGTAGTCGCTGCCGCTCGTCTTGACCGAGATCACTTCTTTGACGGCCGGGCTCGCAAGGTCGTTCGACACATTCGTGTCTATATTGCTCTTTCCGTTTGCACTGAGTGCGAATGAGGTGTCGCCGCTCAACCAGCGTACGGCTTCATTGATCAGACCGTTGGGCGAGGTGTCTTTGCCGTAGGCGACATAATCGGCGTACTCGTTGAGCTGCGCTGCGACCGCCTGCCCCGCGAGAATAATCCGGGCGTCGCCAACTACACTGCTGTTGGCAAGTGCCTGAGCGGAAGCAAGATCGAGGAAAAGATGACAGGTCGAGCCGTCGCCGGTCACAAGCCCGTCATGGTTCAAGTCACCCATGAGCAAGCCTGAGTCACCGCCGCCATTGTAGTTGCCATTTGCCAATCCAAGGTTGCTGGAAGGCCCTGACGTGACCACCGCACTTAGATCGTTTGTGCCGGTTTTGCCGTCGTGATCCCAATCATACTTCGGGGTCACATTGACTTCAGAACCAGCGCCCTTCTCATCACCAAAGATGGCATCCCACACCGTGGCATGGGTTCCCCAATAGCCCTTGGTCAGGCCCTCGGTTGCGCGCGCGAGACCGATGTAGCTGCTGCCGTCGGTCGCCATTGGCGTAACTGAGTCGCCGCAATCGTCGGACACGGCGTTAGTCGTTGCCGTAGCGAGGTTTGTATAGACGGTAGAGCCCGCAACGCCAGTGGCCTGATAATGCCAGGTTTCGGCTGCGGTGGTGGCGGTCGCGGCATTGAGAATGCCGTCGTGGTTGAGATCGCCGCTATTGTAGGCGGACCAAATGCCGGCGCCCATAACACCGGTAATCGTCTGGGCGGGGTTGTCGGTGACGCTGACACCCGTCAAATCAACGTTGCCATCATTGGTGACGTCGTAGGTCCATGTAATTGCCTGGCCCGCCAATAGAGTTGGTCCATCACTTCCATTCGTTAGCTTATTAAGCGAGATATGCGGATTGAGGCCAAAGTAAATCGCCGAATCCTTGGGATCGTCGGTGAACGAATTGCCCGCACTGTCGGTATAGCTCACGCTGACGTCCGCAGTGTTGGTATTTGGTCCGCCCGCGGCCCATGCGGCGAGGACCGTATAAGTCCAGGTCTCGCCGACATCGAGGGTGTTGTCGCCCGCCGTCCCGGTGCCGGTCTCGGTATCCGTGTGGGCACCCAAGGTCAGCTTGGAGTCGGTGACGACCGGGTTCACGAAGGCGACGTTTCCGGTGTTCGTGACCGTGATGCGGTACTCGACCTTGCCATCGGCGTCCTTGAGCAAGTTGATCGATGTATCGGCTTTCAGGACATCGCCGTCATCCGGACAGATGATGTCCTTGGAGATCGTGAGCGAGGGATTGGCGCCGAAATAGTTGGCGACGTCGGAATCCGTCGGGTTCGCCGAATTCCCGCAATCGTCGGTGAAGCTCGCCGACACATTGGCCGTGTTGGTCTGAAGATCCTGGGCCCACGTACCGCTTGCGAAGACGTCTGTGGTGCCGCCGTTTCCGTCAAGCGTCACGTCCTGGCTGACGCCCAGCTTGGTGTCAGTCAGATGAACGGTAAGCTGGGCGTCGCTATTGTTGGTGATCGTGAATTTGTATTCGGGATTTACATTCGCACTTCCGAGCAGGACCGGCGCCGTCGCGGCAGTGTTGGCGTCGTACCAGGTCTTCGTCGGATCATCGTCTGCCTTCCCGTCGACGGAGACATACTTGATGATCTGGACGGAATCCGAAGCAACGGTCACGCCGACATAGCTGCTCGTGTCGAAGCCGGACAGGTCGGGATCCGTCTCCGTATGGGTCCCGGTCGAACTACCGCTGAACCCGTCGCCGGTGATGGTTCCCAAATTCGTATAGATACCGTTGGTCAGATTCGTGGTGTCGACGGTCGTGCCGGTCGCGGTGAAGACCCAGATCTCGCCCTTCTCGAGAAGGCCGTCGTTGTTTGTGTCGCCGTCCAGGGTAACGTTGGCCGCCGTTGCGCCATTGGCATACAGAGTACCCAGCTGGTCATCGGTCAGCGTCAGGTTCGAAACGTAAGTGCCGTCACTGCCGACGTTCTGCACCGTATAGGTCCAGCTGATCGCGTTTCCGGCAAGCAGCGTGCCGCCCGAGACGTCATCCCCGTCCTCAGGACACACGGTGGCCTTCTCGAATGACAATGCTGCGTGCGGCGTCGGCGGCGGCGGTGGCGGCGGCGCGTTGGGTCCCAGGGCCCATTCCTCGAATCCGCCGGTCGCGCTGGAGAAGGTCGAGTAAAGGTAGATGTAAGTATCTGGACTAAGGTTCGCGCTGACCGGAATGCTCACGACGTAGTCGCCATGGCCGCTGCCCGACGACCAATCGGTCAACGTGATGGAAATGTCTCCGTTCCCGTCCATGTCGTAGAGCAGATTGGCGCCGGTGGGCAGGCCGTTCCCGTCAGGCAATGCGGCTCCGGTGCCGTCGTAAAACAGCTTCAGCTGCTCGAGAACGACCGTCCCCGCGGCGGTCTTCGAGTCGTTCGGATCGTTCGCATCAAGCCGGAAGACGTAATACTGCTGGCCGCCGACCGTTTCGATATCGAGGTCCTTGACCTGGATCGGATGATTGAAGACGGCCGTGTGTCCCGTGTCGTCCACGGGGGGATTGGCAGGATTGTAGCCCGATTCAACGGTGCCGTTGGCGGGGCTGCTGAGCTGCACGAAGGAGGGGAAGATGCCGGTACCCGTGGAGATCGCGCCGGCAGTGTCGAAGATCATGCCGTTCGTGCCGTTGGGAGCAACGGCCGGGACGGGGGTGAAGTGGACCGCATCCGTAAAGCTGCTGGTGCTCGCGACTCCTGTCGTCACGTCGACAGCCGAGACCAGGAATGACTGATTGCTCGCATCCCAGTTCACGTTCCAGTTCGTGACCACCACGCCGTTGGCGACGCCGTCCAGGTCTCCCGGACCGCCGTCCGTCACAAGCCAGGACGTCGTACCGCTCAGATCATTGGTGAAGGTGTCATCGGCGGTGCCGACAACGCCATCCTCGCCGGGATTGTCGTGGGTGACGATGAATTCGACGGTGCCTCCGACCGAAACGTTCGACGCGGTGAATGTCGCCACCGAGTCCGGCGCATAATCCGCCTGGTCGGTCGTGACCGCGGGGCCCGCCATCGGAGCCATCAGGGAGTCATCGACAAGAATGTACGCACCCGTCGCAGGATCATACTTGAATGTTGCCATGACTTACTCCTCCAAAAATTTGAACCCAAAACTTCCGGAGCCGATCGGGAGGACGCCGCTAGTCAGTGGATGCATAAAAAATGGCCGTCCACGCGGACAGGCGTGCCGGCCTACGCAAATCAACGAGGACAAAAATTTATCAAAACGGCCTCTGCCCGAAACGAGCCAAACCGGGAAAATTAAGCAATGCTTTTAATATAAGGCAATGTTTTTAATGGCCAGCACCTGACCTTCATCATCAAGTTTTCGGGAAAATCTGGACAGGAGCCCCGTTGCAGGTTGGCAAATACCTGCGATGGCTCCGACGAGAGGAAGCGGAGGAAATGGCGCTCCGCGATGGATCACCAAAACGACCTGCATCCTGCCGGACAATCCTACCGGTCTCGCAGCACACAACATAAACAGGGATAAATAAAATCCATGCACCGTTAAATCTAAGAGGAAGAGCAGGCCGCATCTCGCCTCAGTTTGCGGCCGCCGATCTCAGTTTAACGACGCAATTTACTCACCCTTAAATCGCCCCGTCGTTCGATCTCCGCACGTTGCGCGCGACATGACGCGCATTGTCGTTCGTCGCGACACGCAAGGAGATTCAATGGCGAAGCGGGGCGTGAATGATCAGTACGGGAATTTCTCCGAAGGGAATGCAGATGCTCTTGAATGGGAATTCGTCGGACTGAACATCGCCTCGGCAAACGTCGGATGGATGGATATCCCGGCGCATCATGGCCTCGGCAGCGAAACGAGCCTTTTTGCTTCGGATGGCGGCGCGCCCGAGGGGTGGGCTGCAAAAAAAGGTGGCGGAGCCGCGACCAGTGGCGGAACGACAAGCGGCGGCACCAAGAGTGGAGGCACAACGAGCGTTGCGGGCACCTCCGGCTCCGGCACGACCGTCGGCCAAGGCAACACGACGACGAGTTTTGCGGCCGTGACCATCTTGTCGCCCAAACTGAATCCCCCCACCGGTGACAGCACGCTGCCCACCGACACCTACTTCTCCAAGGAATGGAATCTGACCAGCAGCGCGGGCGGTATCAACGTCGTCAAGGCCTGGGAGAACTACACCGGAGCCGGAATCAAGATCGGAGTTGTCGATGACGGCATCGACTACAATCATCCGGATCTGAATTCACACTACCTCTTCAAGCTTCAGTACGACGCTGTCACCAACGACGGGAGTGCCTACGGCTCCTCGACCGACAGCCACGGAACGACGGTTGCCGGCGTCCTCGCCGCCGCACGCGACGGCTCGGGTATCGTCGGCGTTGCCTATAACGCCGACATTGCCGGCTTCCGCATCAGCTATTCAACAGGTAGCCCGAGCCAGCTCGCCGACGCGCTGAACCATCTCGTCACCAATGGCATGGACGTCGCGAATGCAAGCTGGGGCTACGCGACGCCTTACCAGGATAATTTCTTCGGTGCCTGGGCCTCGTCGAAGGCCGCGATCATCAATGACGTCGCCCAGGGACGCGGCGGGCTCGGCATTCCCATCGTGTTTGCCGCCGGAAACAACCGGGGATCCGGCGATGACGTGAACTATCACAACTATCAGAACGATCCCTATGTGATCACGGTCGCAGCCACAAACGATTACGGTTGGGTTGCATCGTTCAGCACGCCAGGGGCCGCCGTTCTGGTTTCGGCGCCCGGTTCCTGGGTCATGACGGACGACAGGCTTGGCGCGCCCGGATGGTCCAGTACCGACTATTTTGCGGCTGCAGGCACCTCATACGCCGCGCCGACAGTGGCGGGCGTCATCGCATTGATGCTGCAAGCCAACCCCGATCTGGGTTATCGGGACATCCAGGAAATACTGGCCTATTCGGCCAAGAACTCGGATGCCGGAAATGCCGGCTGGCAAACCAACGGCGCGCATGATTGGAATGGCGGCGGTCTGCATTTCAATCCCGACTATGGGTTCGGCCTGGTCGACGCGACGGCAGCCACGAGACTCGCGGAGAGTTGGCAGAAGCAATCGACATACGCGAATCTCTCGACCGAGAGCGCCGGCCATGTCGATAACGCAGCGATTCCCGACGGCACCGGCAGCCTGCAGAGCACGATCACTCTGGGCTCTTCGCTGCTGCTCGACAAGGTCGTCGTCGATCTCGACATAACGCACGCCCATGTCAGCGATCTCACGGTGACGTTGACCTCATCCAGTGGAACCAGTGCAGTCCTTGCTGCGCATCCGGCGAGCGGCACCGGCAGCGGGATCGTTTTCGAGACCTCGGCCAACAATTTCTGGGGCGAGGACGCGAAGGCGAGCTGGACGTTGACCGTGACGGACAATGTCAAGGGCAACGCCGGGACGCTCAACGGCTGGACGCTGACGGCGATCGGCGACGCACCGACGACGCCGACGAGCTACATCTATACGGACGAATTCGCGACCGCGACGGGCGGCAATCGCCTCATCCTGACCGACACGAGCGGATCCGCGACCATCAACACTGCCGCGGTAACCAGTGGATCCTATCTCGACCTGCATTCGGGTGCCGTCGATACAATCGCAGGGAAGAACCTTCAGATCGGCACCGGTACCCTCATCAAGAACGTCTGGGCGGGCGATGGCAACGACACGATCATTGCCAATGATGCGGGAAACACTATCCAGGCCGGCCGCGGCAATGACCTGATTGTCGCAGGCGCCGGCGCCGATGTGCTATCCGGCGGGCCGGGCAGCGATACCTTCCAGTTCAACTCCTTGAGCGCGGCAAGGGACGTGATTCGCGACTTCGCCGTGGGGCAGGATGCAATCGACCTGCATCAGTTGTTCGCGACCATCGGTTATGTCGGCGCCGATCCGATTGCAGACGGCTGGCTCAAGCTCGGAGCCGACAACAATGGCGGAACCAACGTGATCGTCGATGCGCATAATGGCCAGTCCGGGGTGACGGTCGTCGACGTCATCGCGGTAGCGTCGACGAGTTTGCACCTGGGAGCCACCCCCTGGACGCTGGTGGCATAACGCGGGTTATGCTTTGTTTGCCCTGGAATCTATGGTCAAAACCCGGCGCCAGGCGCCGGCAGTTCGCGACCGCCGGATCTTGGTTCCGAGGCGTCATTTTGTCCGACGTGGCAACCCGATGCCCTGCGCCCGAAACGCGGAAAATCGATCGCTCCGCCAAAGCGAAAAACCGAGTCATGCACCAGCGCCGACTGGCGCACGATCGGCCATATCGCCTCGCGCAGGAATCGCTGATCCAGCGTTCGCTCGGGGTACTCGGGGTTGTCGGCGAGGAATGTCTCGATAAGCGGCACCAGCGGCGGCAGCGCACCACAGACGCCTCCCCAAAGACCGGCAAGCATCACACCGGTGTGCGTCCAGAAATCCCGCATCACGTGGAAGTGCCGACCCGAGGCAATCCAATCGTCTACCGCTACCCGCTCCCGCACGTTGACGATCGAATCGGCGTCCCTGACGAGGTAGCGATCGACCGTGGGATCATTGGCAACGAGAAAGCGCCAGAACAAGCCGGCGAACGCCACATTGGGTCGAGGCATCATCACAAGATCCGCTCCGAGATCGATCAGACGCCGTCGATTTTGCTGTGGCACCGTCTCGTCAATATAGAAGCGGCAGGACCATCCTTCGTAGATCAACGGCGCGGCCATGGCATTTCGCTCGGCGCCGACCAGGTAACGATCCTTGGTTCCCCAGAGGGAATACGCGATAACGTTGCGTCGGGGATCGGTTGTCTCGAACGGAGGAACGTTCACGTGAATCGGATGGCGTGCCGGACCTGACGATTCATCCTTGATTTTGAGAGACCGCAATCCCGCCTGTCGCGCCTCCTCGAGCCGGCCCAGACGGAACTGGACGTTTGCGAGAATGGTCCAGCAATTGGCATCGCGAGGGCGGGCCTTTACCGCCTCTTCCGCGAGCTTCACTGCCTCATCGGCCTTGCCACATTTCGCGGCGACAAGGGCAAGGTTGGATTTCGTGACGGCATCGTCTGGTTCGAGCGCGTGCGCATCGCGCCACGCCATGTAAGCCTGCTTGAGATCGCCGACCGCCTGATAACACAGAGCCAGAACACGAAAGTCGTGCGCCGTTACCTCCCCGGACCGGCGATTGCCGTTGACGACTGTGATGAGAGATTCCAGCGCGCGCTGGAAATCGCCGGCAACATAGAACCGGTTGGCCTTGGCGCGGAGCTCAGCACTTTCAGGATGCATCGCCAACGACCGGATCTCCAAATCATAACGGCGGCCCCGAAGCGCCGCCGTTATCTTGCTGGTCAAGGCATCGGTTCGCCTACGGGGTCGTCGCGATGAACGTCCCGTAGACCGTACCGTGATTATTGTACTCGTCGAGCACGCCGAGAATCTGCACTCCTCCCGGAATATCGAGTGCGGGATTGTACTGCGGAAGTTGGGCGTAGGCGGTCGCAGCAGTGTTGCCATCCGGTCCATCGATACCGACGTTCCACTGCGTCGATCCCGCAGCAACGGCATGGCTGTTCATATCACCAAGCGTGATATTTCCATCCGTTTGAGCGGTGGTCTTGAGCAGCCAGTCGACACCCCAATGAATCGCATCCTTGGCATCGACCTTGGTGGGATCGCTGGCTTCGATCGGATTTCCAGCGAGGTAGTTGAGCCAGGTTGCGACCAGCGCCCGCCCCTCCTGGTATTCAGCGTTACCCTGCTGCTTCTGGTTGGCATTCAACAACGACAAGGCATCGCTGAAGTTGATGAAGAACGTGCTCTCGCCGTTGTCCTGGATGCCGTCGAGATTGAAGTCGCCGATCAGCAGGCCGGCGGCGATCTTCCCGCTTGGGGCATTGTCGGCGCTCGTGAACATGCCGTCCCCATTGGTGTCTACGAGGTGACCGGTCGACGAGGCAGAATGTACGGCCAAGGTGACTTCACCATTCGGGAAGCCGTTGGTCCCCGACTGCTTCGCCTCGTCACCAACGACGCCGTCCCAGAATTTCGTCCAGTTTGTATTCCCGTTGGTCTGCGACCAGAATCCTGGCGTGCGGACGCCGGGTCCCAACGCGACCGGTACATGCGCATCGTCGGAAGCCGGGCCCGTCTCGGTCGTCGTCACACTCGCAACGTTGTCGAGACTGTTGTCGCCATCGATGCCCCTGGTGTCGAGCTCGTTTTGTGTGACAACGTGGTCGTACTTGTATGTCCACGTTTCGTTGACACCGAGAACACCGTCTCCATTGGTGTCACCCGTGAGAACTGCGTCATCCGCAGTCGTCAGGGTTGAGTGATTGGTGTCGAGTATGATGGGAACGCCGCCCTCGAACGTGTCGACCACCACCACGTTGTGGAGATCAATGTTGCCTGTGTTGTCGACCACGACCGAATAGTGGATCACGTCGCCGGCGTGGTCGGCATGTCCGTCGGCAATGACTGCGGTTTTGGCGATCGTTAGCGACGGGTTTTGGATCACCGGCGTGGACGCATCGTCCGACTTTGCATCGGTTTGCGCGGTATCGCCGGTTGCAAGGTTTACGATGTCGGTCCCGGAATTCATCTCGGCTTGCGTCACCGTATGGGTGGCGGTGTAGGTCCAGGTCTCGCCTACGTCGAGCTTGCCATTGGCACTGATCGACTCGACCGGCGCACTCAGCGTCGTCGCAAGGGGATCGGTCAGCGTCACACCTGTCAACGTCTCGTTGCCGGTGTTTGTCAGGACGATCGAGTATTTGATCACGTCCCCGGCGTTATCGACGCTGAGGTTTCCGGCGCCGGCACCGCCCGTTACCGAGCTCACGTCCTTGGCGATCGTGAAGTTCGGTTTCTGTTCCACCGGGACCGAGGCGTCGTCACTGACGTCCGCCGCGCCCGTGCCATGCGCCGTCGCAACGTTGGTGAGGCTGCCGCCGGCGTCGAGGTCGGCCTGCGTCACCGTGTGGCTCGCCGTGTAATGCCAGGTCTCGCCGACATCCAGCTTGCCGTCCTGGTCGGTGTCGCCGCTGTTGAAGCCGCCCACCAGCACTTCCGCGAGGTCGGAAACCTGCGGATCGGTCACCGTCACACCGCTGATCGCCGCGTTGCCGGCATTGCCGACGTCGATCGTCCAGCTCACCACCTCGCCGACGGCATCCGCCGTGTCGCCGGGCACCGTGCCGTCCTTGGCGATCGACAGCACAAAGTTCTGCTGCACCGGGACCGAGGCGTCGTCACTGACGTCCGCCGCGCCCGTGCCATGCGCCGTCGCAACGTTGGTGAGGCTGCCGCCGGCGTCGAGGTCGGCCTGCGTCACCGTGTGGCTCGCCGTGTAATGCCAGGTCTCGCCGACATCCAGCTTGCCGTCCTGGTCGGTGTCGCCGCTGTTGAAGCCGCCCGCCAGCACCGGAGCGATGTTGGAAGCCTGCGGATCGGTCACCGTCACACCGCTGATCGCCGCGTTGCCGGCATTGCCGACGTCGATCGTCCAGCTCACCACCTCGCCGACGGCATTCGCCGTGCCGCCGGGCACCGTGCCGTCCTTGGCGATCGACAGCGCAAAGTTCTGCTGCACCGGGACCGAGGCGTCGTCGCTGACGTCCGCCGCGCCCGTGCCATGCGCCGTCGCAACGTTGGTGAGGCTGCCGCCGGCATCGAGGTCGGCCTGCGTCACCGTGTGGCTCGCCGTGTAATGCCAGGTCTCGCCGACATCCAGCTTGCCGTCCTGGTCGGTGTCGCCGCTGTTGAAGCCGCCCGCCAGCACCGGAGCGATGTTGGAAGCCTGCGGATCGGTCACCGTCACACTGCTGACCGCCGCGTTGCCGGCATTGCCGACGTCGATCGTCCAGCTCACCACCTCGCCGACGGCATTCGCCGTGCCGCCGGGCACCGTGCCGTCCTTCACGATCGACAGCGCAAAGCTCTGCGCGAGCGGCGTATTGGCCTCTCCGGTCAGCGGACCCGTCTCCTGGGTCGTCACCGTGGCAACGTTGTGGACGAAACCGGGAGCGCCGCCGCCGACGGCACCATTGTTCATATCGGTCTGCGTCACGGTGTAGCTACCGTGGTAAACCCAGACTTCCGTCGTATCGAGCAGATTGTCGTGATTGGTGTCGCCGCTGAACAGCGTGAGGGTCACCCCCGGGATGGAGTCCGTCACCGACGTGACGTGCAGCGCTTGATTTCCAGTGTTCGTGACCGTGACCGCATAGTTGATGATATCGCCGGCATGATCGACAACCGTCGTGCCCGCGACACCGTCGGTGCTGGTGATGCTCAACACCTCCTTTGTCACTGTATCCGACGGCTGTGGCGGGTTCAGAACCGCGGCCGATTGCATTTGATGGTCTGCCTTGGAGGCGTTGACCGTATCCGTCGCCAGAAGGGCCATATGATATGGCGATCCGGTGATGTTGAACGCTCCGGTCCCCGCGCCCCAATCCGACTCGGTCGCGATATGCGCGCCCCAGGCCAGCACGGCGGTGGTGGCACTCGCAGTGAATGTGATGGTGATTGAGGTGTCGCTATCTCCGGTATAAGGGCCTGACACTGTATAGGGGGAAGTGGCGGTCATATCGCCGCCCCACATCGTGAAGACGCCGGGCTGTTGCGTGATGTCATCGCCTCCGCCAATGACCCCGTTGGGTCCGGCGGTGACCTTGGCATCAGTCGGGATGGCGATGGTGTCGTGCGTGCCGCTTTCCGTAAATGCCGTCCCGATGGTCGGGTTTGGATTGGCTTCAGGCGCGGTGTGACCCGCCGGCAGCGTGGCGTTATAGGTGGTCAGATAATCGAACGCGTGCTTGCCGGCCTTCGTCGTATCGTAACTGAGTGTAATCGTGTAGGTCTGGCCCACGACAAGGCCAGCGAAGGTCGCCCGGAACGGAACAGTATCGCCTTCGAAATAATGCGAATTGTTCGAATTCAGGTCTCCGTTACCCCAGCTTTCATTGCCTCCAATGGCATCGGGCGCCTTTCCGTCGCTCCAATCGTCCAGCTGTGCGCTCGCCTTGTCCGTGAAGCTCGTCGTCGCCGCGGCCTGCGTGGTCTGATCGACTGCTGAAAGCAGGAAAGACTGGTTGGCGGCGTCCGGATTGACATACCACGACGTCATGACGATGCCATTTGCGACACCGTCAAGGTCGCCCGAGCCACCGTCGACAACAAACCAGGGCTGCGTTGTGCCGGTCAGGTCGTGCGTTATTACGTCATCCGCCGTACCGGCGACGCCGTCGGGACCGGGATTGTCATGAGCAACCGTGAACTCGACGGTACCGCCGACCGTGACATTCGACGCCGTAAAGGTCGCAGTCGAATATGGCGCATAATCGGACTGGTCCGTGCTTACAGAAATGTCCGCTGATGAGGCTGAGTTCGCAAGGGAGGAGTCGTCGACGTAAGTGTACGCGCCCGTCGCCGGATCATACTTGAACGTTGCCATGACTTACTCCTCCAAAAATGCTGAACCAAAAAATTCGGAGCCGATCGGGGAGGACGCCGCTCTGCGCTCGCTGACTGCATAAAAAAAGACCGTCCACGCGGAAAAGCGTGCCGGCCTACGCAAAACAACGAGGACAAAAATCAATCAAAACGGCCTCTGCCCGAAACGAGCTAAACCGGGAAAATTAAGCAACTATTTACGATTAATGCAATGTTTATAATAGCTAACACCGGGTCAATTTGTCCCAAGGGATCGGGAAGATTCGGCTGGCCCCGGGTTCGGAGGTTGGTAAATACCTCCACCAGCCCGGACGACAAGGAAGATCGCCCTCCTCTTAGCTCTCGGCTGGAGGCGGCGCGGGCTGCGATGACGCGTCGCGTGATTGTGCTGCGCGACCGAGCTCCCACGCGCGTTGCAACCGTGCGGGCTGCGTTTCCTGCAACAGCCGTCCCCAGGCTGCGCTGAATGCCTTGATCGCCGAGTCCCTGTCCTGCGCAGTGCCGCTCGCCCAGGCCGGCAGAGCCATCGGGACTATGATGAACCACTCCCATGATCGATCAGGCCCGCTCGCATCAAGCGCGTGGCGGATATTGCCGATCTCGCGGCCCTGCGACCAGACCGCGTAGTGATCCGGGATCTCGGGCCATTTCGGACGAATGCTGAGCGTGATCGCGTTATTTATCATCGTAAATTCTTGCGGGAATGGAATTAAAACAGATGCGACGCCAACACTTCGCGGCCCGAAGGCTAGGTCTTCGGTGCCTGTCGCGCCAGCAATGCATCGGCGCTCTTGGTAAGCCCCCCGGCCAATTGTTTCGCAGCGTCCGGGGAGAATGCGTAGCCGGCCTGGCGTTCCAGCCGGTGATTGAGGATGAATAGTACGAGACCGCGGCCGCTGTTATCAGCGGAAATCGTGCAGTTCTTGGGGATCTCGAATTTCACCTCGTCGGGCTTGTCCTTGCCGGGCACAGCCGGCGCAGCGGCCCCCGCCCCGTTCGGAGTGGAGACCACCGACGGTGCGGCGGGCGGCAGAAGGGCACTTGATGCAGCCGGTTGCGTGCCACCGCGCGCGCTTGTCAGCGCAGCGATCAAATCGTCGACGCAGTCACTGGCGAACCTCAGCTCCAGCGCGCCGGTATATTTGCCGGTCGTGTGAACGACGAATTCCTTGCCGTCGTCCGACAGGGTGGCGGAGCTCACCGCCGCAATCCTGATTGCCATTGGCCCAATATCCCAAAAAACGGGGCCGGGGCTCTCTGGCCCGCGCCCAACTCTTCACCAACTTATACCGCAGATGGCGGCGCGCGATAGCGCCTCCGCCGGCGCGCCGAGCGTCGGAGCATGGCCGCAGGCTTCAACCGGCTTGCCGCTTCTACGGTAGCGGCCTAGGATAAAGCCATATTACGATCAACTCGCATTGCAACACGATGAATATCAATCCCGCGCCCCGGATCATCGCTGAGTTACGGCCGAAGCACGAGATCAAGATCGATCTCGACGAGCGCTGTTTCCTTTTCCCGGCCGGAAAGTCGGTCAGCCAGCTTCTGCTGCTGTCGGACGGCCACACGATTCTCATCGACGCCGTATTTCCCTTCAATCAGGCCCGCACGCCACCGCGGCTCGCAACGCTTGATATCGAGGACGCCAGGGAGTTCGGACGGCGGCTGGTCGAAGCGGTGCATACCGCGCGTACGCAGCTGGTGGGCACGAATGGCATCCGCATATCCATCAACGTGATCGCCAACGGATATCACCTTCAGTTTGGTGACATGAATGCGTCCACCGAACTCTTTCTCGGTACAAGCTGTATCTGGCGCGTCTGTCAGGGCTTGCTTCGCATCGTCGATCTGATCGCACCTATCGAATCCAACTGAAGCTGCGTCGGGGGAATACTGGGCGCACTCGCCTCAGGATGCGGTCTCGGCCAAGGGCTCGAGATAACTGCGATGGAGCGTCTGCGGCGATTTCTGTCCATCGAGAATGACCCGAAGCGCGTTCTTGGTGTGGGCAAAGCCGACGACCCGTCCAGTCCTGCCATCCAAGCGCCTGCTGTGCTTGCCAAGGGATTTGACCCGGAAGCGACTGCCGACTGCAAGATCCATCACGAATGCGTCGTTCTCTTCCATAGCGATCAACTCTTCATCGAACGTGTTGCTGTCCGCATCACCCAGTCGACCTACGAGCTGCGCCTCTCCGCTATAGCGATGCAAAGCTCACGGTCATCCTCCGACATGCCCGCCGGGATCCCGCCATCCCTGAAATAGGCCAGGATGTGCGCAAGACGCGCGGCGCGCTCAATGGCGCCTTGCCTCTTGGCGCGCTGCCAGGCGGTTCGCTGGTGACCGCTCATGGCGATCTTGGTTGCAGTCTGCACCTCCATGGACAACACCGAGATCAACATGTCGCGGTCGACGTCGACGAGAGATCTCAGCAAACCCTCTATCTCCTTCATCCGTGCTCCCGACCTCGGATCTTGAGAGCCAGACGCACGACGTACACAGATAAGAAAATCGGTCGCATATGAATTGCCGGCAATGACATTCCTCAGAAGAATTCCATTTAGGGAACGATGAAGTCGCTGGCGTGCAGGTTGGCGAGCGCCACGGCCTTCAGCAGGATCGTATCCTTGCCCGGGTTTGCCGAGGGGTCGAGATCGATCAGCGTATCGGTGCCGTTCACCGTGCTGCCGTGGCTCGACAGCCAGGCAGCGAAGCTTGGCGCGCTGCTCGGATCGAATGCGGCATAGTCGAGCTGGATGTGATCCTGTCCGGTGGCGAAGTCGGTGATCACGTCATTTCCTATTCCACCCCCGGTCGCCTCCTTGAACACGAAAGTATCGTTGCCATTCAAGCCGGAGAGAACGTTGTTGGCGGTATTACCCGTAATGGTATCGTTGAAGCTCGAGCCCACGACATTGTTGACGCCGGTGAATGTGTCGTGGCCGACCGAGCCATCGCCGGCTGCGGTGCCGGCAGAAATGTCCACCACGACGCCCGCGGTCGCGTTGTTGAACTGGATCTGGGTCGCTCCATTGCCGGTGATGGTGTCGTCACCGCCCTGGCCCTGGAACGAGTTGAAGCCAATCAATCCGGACGCATTGTAGCTGTCGGCGAAGTTGCTGCCGAGCGCACTGTTGACTCCGGTGAAATGGTCAGTGCCCACCGAGGCATCGCCCGCGGCCGTGCCGACCCCACCTGCACCGATCGTGATCGTCACGCCGGAGGTAGTCGCATTGCCATACTGGACCTGGGTCGCGCCATTGCCGGTGATGGTGTCATCCCCGGCGTTGCCCTGAAACGCGTTGAAGCCGCCGTCGAAGGCATGCGCGTCATAGACGTCGGCGGAGCCGCTGCCGATGGCGGCGTTGACACCACCGGTGAAGACGTCGTGCCCGACGGTGGCCACATCGCCAGCCGCCGTGCCGGCGCCGCCAACGCCAATCGTGATTGTCACGCCATCGGTCGAGTTGCCGTAGATCACCTTGGTGTTGCCGTTGCCGGTGATCATGTCGTCGCCGCCAAGGCCCTCGAACTGGTTGAAGGTGCCGAGACTGCCGATGTTGAGAGCACCTGGCAGGCCAAAGCCGGTCGCATCATAGGTGTCGGCAAACATCGTGCCCTGGATGCCCTCGATCGAGTGCATCGTGTCGCTGCCGATCGAGGCATCGCCGGTCGCGGTGCCCGCCGCCATGTGCACCGTCACGCCGCCGGTGGTGAAGAAGATGCTGTTGTAGGACGAGATGTCAAAGCCGCCGCGGCCGTCGATATCGTCGTTACCGGCAAGAGCCGTGAAGGTGTCGTTGGTCGCACCACCGAGCAGGGTGTCGTCGAACATCGACGCCTGCACTGCATTTACTCCGCTGAAGTGGTCTGTGCCGACCGACGCGTCCCCGGAGGCGATACCGGTCACAAAATCAACACTGACGCCCGCGGTGGCGTTGTTGAAGCCAAGCCGCGTGTTGCCATTGCCGGTGATCGTGTCGTCGCCGCCGTTGCCGGTGAACTCGTTGAACGTGCCGAGCGAGCCCCCGTTCGTGCTGCTGCCGCTGAAACCCGTCGCGTCGTAGGTATCGGCCAAGTTGGTACCGCGGATTGCCTCGACCGAACGGAGCGTATCGGTTCCGACCGTCGCATCACCGGTCACGATGCCCGCCGCAAGGTTGACGTTGATGCCCGACGTCGTGGTCGAATCGACGTTGTAGTCGGCGCGGTCAAAGCCGCCGCGACCGTCGATCAGATCGTTGCCGGCAAAGCCGGCGAACACTTCCGCCGTAAAGTTCGGATTATTGCTGCCGCTGATGGTGTCGTCGAACGCCGATCCGTAAACGCCATTGAAGCCCGTGCCGACGAGCGTGTCGTGACCGACGGACCCGTCCCCTTGGGCGGTACCCGCCAGGAGATCGACCGTCACCGCCGCGGTTGCACTGACATAGGACACCCGTGTCAGCTCGGCGCCCTGGCTGTTGAGATTGCTGATGATGGTGTCATCGCCACCCCTGCCCTCGAATTCGTTGAAGCCGATCGGAGTGCCGGGTACCGCGCTGTCGCCGGCAAATCCCGCCGAGTTATACGTATCGGCAAAATTGCTGCCGACCGCGCCCTCTATGTTGACCAGCGTGTCGGTGCCGACCCCGGTGCCGCTCGCCGTGCCCGCGGCCAGATTGATCGTCACAGGCCCGGTCGCATCCGTATAGATCGCGCGGTCGAAACCCGGACCGCCATCCAGCCAGTCGTTGCCGGCGAAGCCCTGAAGGCGGTCGTTGCCATCAAGCCCGAACAGGCCGTCGACCTGGCTGGTGCCGGGCAGCGTCTCGTTGCCGGAGGTCCCGGTGACGCTGTTGTTGAAGATGAAATCCCCGGCTCCCAGGCTCGTCGCCACGACGTTCTTCAACATCACGCCGCCGACAGCACCGAAGTCGATGAGGGTGTCGTTGCCCTGCTGCGTGGCGCGCGACTGGATGTCACTCAGGAAGAAGATCCCCGGCATCTGCCTGAGATCGATCCTGTCGAACCCCTCGACAAAATCGGTGATCGTGTCCTGTGCCGAACTCGAGCCGTTCGGCGTGACGACGAACAGATCAGCGCCGGTGCCGCCGATCAACGTGTCAGGGCCACCAGTCGCGAAAATCACGTCCTCGCCAGAAGTGCCCTGCAGGGTGACACCGCTGCCGCCGTTGTTCGAACCTGGGGTGAAGATAAAATGCACCGCATCCGACCCACCGTCACTGTCGGTGATCGTCATCGTGATCACTTCCTTCTGCGCCGGTGTCGCAGTCGGATTGTAGATCACGCCATTGTTGAGCGTGGTGGTGAGGTCAGACACGGTTCCCGAGCCGCTGCTCGGCGAGATCGTACCCACCCCCGAAGAGGTTGTGGTGGTCATCGTCATGTTCAGCGATCCGATCGGATCGGTATCGCTCACATGAAGGCCGAAGATCGTGGTCGTACCGTCCGCGTTGTTTTGAAGCGTGAACTTCGAGGCGTCGATTACTGGCCCGTGGGCGGTCCCGTCCCAGCTGACAAGCGTGCCGCCATTGGTATCCGAGTTGATCGAGAAGCCGTTGGCCGCGTAATTGCCAAGCAACTGGATCGCACCGCCGGCGAAATTGACATGCAGGAAGCCGCCGTCATTCGTGACACTGACACTGCCAGGCGCAACGTTGACCAGATCGATCGCGTCGGCAAAGTCGAAGCCTGTAACGGTACCGGTGAAGTGAATGGGATCCGACAGCACCAGTTCGCCACCGCTTACGGGATTGATGTCGGCAAACTGGACATTGACGTCGGACGCGCCGGTGAGAACCAGTGTTCCATTGTAGAGCCGGGCAGTGCCGCCGCCGCTCATGGGCGCACCGATCGTCAGGGTGCCCAAATCGACGGCGATCAACCCGGTATTGGTGAAACTGCCCAGGCCGCTGATCGCCGACGTGCCGCTGGTCTCGATGGTTCCCGCGTTGGTGAAGCTGCTCGCGCCGGTGAAGCTGCTGGTGCCGCCAAATAGCCAGCGACCGCTGGCCTCATTGGTGAAAGTCGCATTGTAGCCGATCACCAGGCCGTCGATGAAACCTGAGTTGTCGATTGTTGCCGCACCGCTACCGGTCGTGGTGGCGTTGACCGCCGCCAGCCCGCCACCGAACACCGAGCCATTGTTGGTGACGCTCACGTCCCCACCATTGTAACCGAGCGCGGCGACGCCATAACGCCCGCCCGTCACATTCGAGTCGGATTCGACCAGAATCTTGATGTCACCGCCGGCGCCGCTGCCATCGGGACCGCCGTAATTGATGCCGCGAATGCCATCCGTACCGAGCGGCGCCTGGATGGTGGCATGGCTGTCGATGAGAACGCTGCCGTGGACCCCATTGTTGGGGGTGTCCAGATTGTTCGGGTTGTATCCGGCCAGGATGCCGGCCGGCACGTCGCCGGACCCCGTGAGGGTCGTGCCGGAATTGATGGTTCCGGAGGCATACACATCGATCTCGGACGTCGCGGGGACGACCACGGTGGGATTGAGCGGGTCTGCCGTGGTTGCCTTGTTGAGCGCAGCAATGCCGGAATTACCTGATGTGATCGAGGTGGTGGCCGAGGTCGTCACATGAATGCTGCCCGGGCCGAACGTCTGCGCAAGAATGCCGACGCCCGCTCCATTCGGAGGGCTGACACCGCCTGTCGCAGTTATGGTCCCGGCGAAATTGTTCACATAGACGTCGCCGATTCCATAATTGTAAGCCCTGATGCCATCACCCGCATTGGCGGTGATGTTGCCGAAATTGTTGACGTCGACCTCGCCATAGACATTGTAGTTTGCGGGGTTCGCTGGATTGTTCAGGCTCGGGTCCGTCGTTTGGCCGATATAGCCTGCGATGATACCGGCCGGCTGGCCGTTAAACCCGGTGAGGCCGACGCCGGAGCGGATGGTCGCCGCGTTCGTCACGACGATGGAGCTGTTGAACGACTGGGCAACGCTGGTGGCCTCGTTGACGGCGTTGATGCCGGCACCGCCCTGTTGCGAGTCGACCGTGTCCCCCGCCGATGTCACGATCGAGATGCTGCCCGCGTTGACGCTGAAGGCGAGAATGCCTATGGCCTTGTTGAATGCCGCCGAGCCGGCGGTGACGGTCGTATTGGCCGAGACGTTAATCGAGATGTCACGCGTCAGCGCGCTCGCCGTGACCGGGTCGGTAAACCCGCCGTCGGCGTGAGCGTAGATGCCGTTCGAGCCTGCTACGATGTTGGCGCCCGTGGCGTCGTTGATCGTGATGTTGCCGTAGCCGAAATTGTATCCCTGGACACCGATACCCGCAGCGTTGATCACCGCCGCGTTGTTGATGAAGACGTTGCCGCTGACATACTGGTTCGAATGCCCTCCTCCACCAAAGAAGCCGGCGGCGATACCGGATGGTGTGCCGCCACTGTTTGTGGAGAGTCCGCCTGCCGTAATCGTGCCGGCCGTCGTCACGGCGATCACCGCTGGCTTGCCGCCGGTGACATTGGCCGCGAAGAGATTGACCAGATCCGGCGTGCTCGCCGTCGGATTTGCGTCATTGACGGCGTTGATGCCGGTGCTGCCGGAATTGATGGATGCCCCATTCAACGTCAGGACATAAATACTGCCTGGCCCCCGATTGGTGGCACTGATGCCATAGGGAGCATTGCCACCCGAAGACGACGATGCAGCGATCAGCGCATTGATCGACACACCGGAGCCGACGCTGACCGTGACGTCGCCGACGCCGTAGTCGTACGCAAGGATGCCGGGCCCGGCCGCAGCAAGCAGCGTCGGATTGGGATTGCCGAAGGGATTTCCGTCGCTCGCGACATTGACGATCACATCGCCGTACACCGCAGAACTGAACGTGCCGTTGCCGCCAGGATTGTAGCCGGCCTGGATCGCAGATTGTGCGCTGCCGCCATTATTGACGTTCGTTCCGGATGAAATGAATCCTTGGCTATAGACCGAGACGGTGCTGCCGCTGCCTGAAGCAATCGCGGTGGCCTGGTTGCCGGCGTTGATACCCGTGCTGCCCGAGGTAATAGTGGTGCCCCAGCCGGAATTCACCAGCGAGCTTCCCGTACCATAGGTGAAGGCAAAGATGCCGTACTGGGTGAGGCCGCTGCCGATCCCCGTCGCTCCCCCGTTCACCGCCGTGATCGTGTTCAGGCCGCCCGCAAATGTGACTGACGTGTTTCCCGAACCGTAATTGTCGGCAAAAATGCCCGCACCGGCCTGCGCTGTGATGCTGGCGCGATCCTCGATCGTGACGTCGCCTGCGATCGCCGCGTTCGGCACCGTGGTGTTGTTGTTGAGAATGCGGGCGCGAAGACCGGCTGCGCCGCTGCCTGCAAGATTGGCGGTGTTCGTGCCGCTCAGAATGTTGGACGAGTTGTAGATGATGACGTTGCCCGTCCCGGGCGTGAACTCCTGCAGGGCGGCGGCGCGGATGCCGTTAAAGCCGCCGGTGATCGTGCCACCCGACGAGGTGATGGTGACGTTGCCCGTGCCGCTGGATATGCCCAATATTCCGTACGAACTCGTTCCGGTCACCGTGGCGGCCATGTTGACAATATTGATACTGCCGTTGACCGTATTGCCGGTGATGCCGTTGGCGGTACCGCTGACATTCGCGTAATTGACGATGTCGGCGGAGCCGTTGAGGGTGTTTGCATTCTGCGTGGTATCCACGACCAGACCGGCAATGGGGCCGGTGCCAGCGGTCGGGCCGGCAATATTTGCAGCATTGATGATCGCACCGCTGGCGCCCTGCGTCGCGACCCGGAGACCGGGGAATGCACCGTTGATCACAAGGTCGGAACTGGCGTTGGCAACGATCGTGTATGTATTCGCAGTGTCGGCCGTCGACAGGTTGAATCCCGGTCCAGTGCTGCTGTTGATGTGGTAATTTTCGAGGATGTAGAAGCTTGCGGGCGTAACCACCGGCTGCGATGTGAAGACGCCCGAGACGGTCTGCGCGCTGACCGGCACCAGCACGATACGGGTCGACGAGAGAACGTCGAACGTGTTGCCGGATAGCCCCGTGCCGGACACCTGGAACGTTTGGTTCTGCGCACCGCTCACGGTCAGCGTAGAGCCACTCACGTTCGCAGCCGTGATGCCACTGCCCTGCAGGGTTATGACGGTGCCAATGTTGCCGTTGCCGCTGGCACTGAAGGTGAGCGGAAGATTGGCACCCACCGAGGCCGGATTGTCGAATGTCAGGAGGTCCCTGCCGGCCAAGCTGATCGCCTGTGAGGCCGCCACGGTGGACCCCAGCTCGAGGGCCGCGCGGTCGCCCAAGGCGATCGAGCCTGTCCCGCCGACGTTCGCAAAGATCTGCGCCGCGGCATTGGGACCGACAGCTATGGTACCCGTATTCGTCAGAGCGATCGCGCCGGCTCCGGACAGGGCGGCAAGACCGGACATGCTGATAAGACCGGAATTGCTGATCGTGCTTGTGCCGCTGCCAAAGGAATTCCAGCCGTTGATATTCCAGGTTGCCCCAAGCGCGTTGCTGATGCTGCCGCTGGCAGTCCCGCTGAAGCTGATGTTGCCGGTGATCGTGCCATTGTTGGTGACCGACCCATTGCCGGCGAAGAACGAAACGGCGACGTTGCTGGTCGTGCGACCAAACAAAGTCGAGACGATAGATTTGCCGGCGCTGTTCGAGACCGTTGCGGTCTGAGTGCTGTTACCGTTGCCGATCGTCACGACCGGCATGTACGGTACGCCGGGCGCATTGACCGTTCCGGAATTGGAAATCGAGATCAACCCGTTGACCGACGCGCTCGATCCGTTGCTGGCGGAGATGCCGATGCCCGCCGCGGTGATTGCGCCTTGGTTGTTGATCGTGATGCTGCCGCCAGCCGCCGAGAATGCTCCAACACCGGGCCCCTTCTCTGCAATGATCGACGACGTCGGCCGGAGCGTTGCGCTGATACTGCCGTTGCCATTGTTGTAGAGATTGATTCCGGAGCCCGAAGCCGCAACGACAGTGGCCGAATTGTCCACAACGACGTTGCCGTGAATGTTGGCCGGCGAGACGATGGCGTAGCCGGCCGAGATGCCGGCAGGCGTGCCGCCGCCCGAGAAGAAATTGAAGCCAGAGCTGATTGTGCCTGTCGACGTGGTGACCGATATCTGCTTTCCGGCTGCGACGTTGCCGGCCGACGAATTGGCGTTGATGCCGAAGCCGCCAGAAATGAACTGGTCATTGGCACCGGTCGCGATCGTGATGTTGCCGCCGCTCGTGTTGTTGGCGTTGATTGCGGCGAGGCCCATGAGCGAACTCGCGGTCACCGCAGCAATCGTCGGCGTCGAATTGGTTTCGATAGTCACCGAGACATCGGAGGGCGACGCGGTGCCGTTGACGGACGAGCCGATGTTGATGCCGAATTGCCCGCCGCTTATGGACTTGTCGGCCCTGTTGATGACTGTGACATTGCCGTAGCCGACGTTGAAGGCGATGATGCCATATCCGGCTCTTGCCGCCGTGATATTGGCAGCGTTGTCGACAAGCACCGAGCCGTTGATGTTCGAATTTGCGGTGCCGTTGCTGCCGTAATATCCGGCTGAAATGCCGGCTGGCGAGGCGCCTCCAGCTGAAAGGTGCACACCCGAATTGATCGCGCCGTTGGCCGTCACGGTGACGGTCGAGCCCAGGCTCTGCAAAATGGAGGTGGCCTGGTTGATCGCAAGGATACCGTGCGACCCCGAGGTGATGCTGGAGCCGGCGGTCGCCGTGACCGAGACGTTGCCGGTACTGTTGCTTGAAGCAACCACGCCATAGACGTCTTTGGCTGTGACCACTCCGGAGTTGCTGACCGAGACGTTTCCTGGGCCGAAATTGTAGGCGCGGATACCGTCACCGCCAGCGGCATTGATGGTCGCGGAATTGCTGACGACCACGTTGCCGAACACGCTGGAATTGACCGTATTGGTCGTACCGCCCTTATAGCCGGCGAGGATACCGGCTGCTCGGCCACCCTGCCCGGTCAGGGTCGTGCCTGAGTTGATCGTGCCGCTCGCATTGACTGAAATCGAGCTTGCGATCACTCCGCCGACCTTGGGCAAGGAGGACGCTTCGTTGTACACGTTGATGCCGACGCCGCCCGACGTAATGACCGTGCCGGCGGCCGTCGTGATCTGGATATTGCCCGTGCCCCTGGATTGCGCCTCGATACCGTCGAGCGCCGATCCCACGATTTGCGCGGTGGTCTCGAGCGGATTGGGTGCGGTGGTTACGCTGATATTGCCGTTGCCATTGGTCTGGACGCGGATTCCGTCATGTCCACCGATGATATTTCCGGTCTGGCTGACCGTGATGTCGGCATTGTTCGATGAGTTCAGGTTCTGCGCAACGATGCCGTTGAAGGCTGCACCTGTGGCGATCACGGTGCCCGATCCGTTGATCGTGATTGCGCCTGTGCCTGTCGAGGTTTGCTGCGCGAGAATGCCTCGTCCTGCGAGGCCGGTCACCGGCCCGGAGGTCGTGACCCTGATCGACCCGGCTGCATTCTGGATCACGGAGATGGCCGAGGCAGCGCCCGTGATTGTTCCCGTGGGATTGACCACCAGGTTTTCCGGGCTAGTTGCTCCCGTCGCGTAAAGATCAATTGCATCGCCGACAGACGTTATGACGTTGCCAGTGCCGTTGATCGTGGCGGTTCCGCCGCTTGCAACCGAAATGGCGTTGATGGTGCCGGTCACACCGGCCGCTCCGACCTGCAGATTGCCACCGGTCCCGGTGAACTCGGCGACCCCGCCGACCGCGCTCATGGACACGGTGGCGCCGTTGTTGGCCACCACCACCGGCTGGGTCGCTGTTGCGCCGGCGTTGCCGGCCGAATCCACGACCTGAATGAAGTAGGTGAAGCTCGAACTACGCGCGACGTTGTCGGTGAAACTCCACCGGCTCAAGCTGCTCGGCACAACATCCGTCCACGTCGCATTGTCGGTGCTGATCTGCACCTTGTCGCCGGGCCGGAGCGCACCGTTGGTGCCGGTCACGATGATCGACGTGCTCGCTGGGGACGAGCTTCCAGCAATGGAGGTAATTGAGACGGATTCGGGCGGCGAAGCGGTATTAACCAGGTAGTTGGCGTTATCAGCGACCGCTGCTGCGGTCAGCACCGCCGCGTTGCCGGCGGCATCCGTGATCGCGCCGCCGTTCAGGCTCAGCGCGTTGGCGTCGATGCTGATGCCGTTGGCGTCGGTCTGGCCGGCCTGGATCGTGTAGG